>NZ_JBFTND010000049.1:0-69102 GCF_056397305.1 Cupriavidus sp. 05N40 | reverse complement strand
GCAAGAGAGCTCCGCATGACCGGAGCTCTCTTGCTTTCGCCGCCGGATCACCAGCCGGTCGCCGGTCTTGCAGCCGAGAGCCTTTCCGCTGTCGGGCGAATTCGCTGCACAGACCGGGAAATGCCGCGGCGGCCGGGGGAGGCGACCAGCCAGGCGTTTCCATCATGCATGTGACGTCAGGATAATAAAGAGTGATGCCAGGTAAAACGCGATCCGGGAAATTCATGCGGAATCCACGTTCATCCTGCAGCTCTGGCTAATATCCTTTCCGAACAGCGGCCAATCATTTTCCGGCTGCATTCCTGGTTCAATTGCCCGCATCGCGCCCGCAGGGCAATGCGGATGCCATTCCTCGCCCGGACCCGCCATTTCCGGCATTTCCGGCGGTACGCCCGGACGACTCCCGCATGGCAGGCCGGTGCGACAGCCAATCTCCGTGGCCGGCAGCCGCGCGCGGGAATAACTCAAATTCGGTATTTATCAATCCAATCCAATGTGAGTGGGTCGGTCGTCGTACTGTTTTTTCCATTGTCTGAAATTCAAATGCTAAAGAAGCTAAAGAATTCAAGGTCCATGCCGACAAGTTGAGACAAGCCTGGGCATGATGGGTAATCGCAGCCTCCACAAGGCGATTATCGGAGCTGTGCCTGGGCCCGTATTGACCCGCAACACGCGTTGCAAAAGGCCGGCGGCCGCGGGCAACGGCGGCCGGCCGCCGAAGTATCCCGAACCGGAGACGGGCGCTCCCGCGGACCGTTTCCGACCAGTCTGGTTCAGGCGGGCAAGGGTCAGAGCGATTGATCCTTTCCGATATTTGAGAGGCATGAGAATGGTTCCGGTACTCGGACTTGGAAGCGCACTCAACACCAGTTCGATACGTCACGAACTGGGCCGGTCGCTTGGCGCTTCCTTGGGCGCGGCGCAAGCCTGCCTGCGCACGAGGGTATCGGCGCTCCGGGCCGCGGCGCGGCAAGTGCGCCGATACCCCTTGGGCGGAAGACATGACCTGCGTGTGATATGGCCGTTCCTGCCGATCATGCTGATCCTGGTGCTGCTCTCCGGTTTCAGCGTGGACATGCTGTCCGCCGCGCGCGCCTATGTCGGCGGAGAGAGCTTGTGGAGCAAGGGGCAGAAAGCAGCCGTGATGCACCTGATGCGGTACGCCGACAGCCATGACGAGGCGGAATTCCGCGCCTACGAACGCGCGATCGCGGTACCGCTTGGCGACCGGCAGGCCAGGCTCGAATTTGCCAGCGATCGGCTTGACTACGACAAGGCCGCGGCCGGGCTGCTTGCCGGGGGCAATCACGTCGACGATATTTCCGGCATGATCCGGCTCATGCGCCATTTCGGGCGATTGCCGGCGATCGATCGCGCGCTTGCGATCTGGGGCCGCGCCGACAATGAAGTGCTGGCCCTGCGCGATCTCGCGGATCAGTTGCATGCCAGCGTGCGGGCCGAGGCGGCCGAGGCGGCAGATAAGGGTGAGATCAGGCTGCTCCTGCAACGCATAGGGGAAACGGACGACCGGCTCACGCCGCTGGAGGCGGCCTTCTCCTATTCGCTTGGCGAGATCTCGCGGCAGGTGCGCAATCTGCTGATGCCGGGCATCGGCATCGCGGCGATCCYCCTCATGCTTCCCGGCATCCTGATGGCGAACCGCTCCGTGCGCAAGGAACTGCTGCTGCGCGAAGCACTGGCGCGTAGCGAAGAGCGCCTGGCACTGGYGATCAGCGGCAGCAACGACGGGCTGTGGGACTGGGACCTGCGCAGCGATGCGCTTTATTTCTCGGCGCGCTGCGCGCAGATGCTCGGCTATGAGGAGCATGAGCTGCCAAGATTGCTCGGCACGGTACGCGCGCATTGCCATCCCGACGATCTTGCCTGCGTCGAGTCGCAGATGCGCCGGCATCTGCGCGAAGGCATTCCCTATGACTGCTCGTTCAGGCTGCGCAACAGGGCCGGTGGCTACCTGTGGGTGCGCTCGCGCGGGCGCATGGTGCGCGACGCCGCCGGTCACGCCCGGCGGATGGCGGGCTCGCTTACCGATATCAGCGATCAGAAACGAGCCGAAGCACAACTGCTCGCCGAGAAGGAACGGGCACAGGTTACCCTCCAGGCGATCGGGGATGCCGTCATCACGGTCGACGTGCACGGCCATGTCGACGCATTGAATCCGGCGGCGGAACTGCTGACCGGGTGGCACAGCGCGGACGCGAAAGGCAGGCCGCTGCATGTGGTCTGTCCGCTGAGCGATGAGGCCAGCCGGAGTCCGTTGACAGGATTGGGGGCCGCCGTGCTGCAGAAGACGTGGCCGCGGTTCTCCACGTTGCTGCTGGAGCGGCCCGAGCGCGCCCCGATCGCGGTCAAGCTGTCGGTGGCGCTGATCCATCATGCCGACCGGACCTGCACTGGCGCCGTGCTGGTGCTGCACGATGTCAGCAGCGAGCGGGCCGACGCCGCGCGCCTGTCCCACGAGGCCAGTCACGATGCATTGACCGGGCTGGTCAACCGCATCGAGTTCGAACGCCGCCTGGCCGAAGCAATGCGGCGCGTTCGCAGCGAAGACTGCACGCATACCCTGATGTACCTCGACCTGGACCAGTTCAAGGTAGTCAACGACACTTGCGGCCATGCCGCCGGAGACGAACTGATCCGGCAGCTCGCGGTCGTCATGCGCGCCACGTTGCGGGAATCGGATACCCTGGCGCGGCTGGGCGGCGACGAGTTCGGCGTGCTGCTCGATGGCTGCCATGTCGACAATGGCGAGCGCGTGGCCGAAGCCATGCGCGAGGCGATTGCACGTTTTCGCTTCGTGCATCGCCAGCGCACTTTCGCCGTGAGCGCGAGCATCGGCATGATCAGCCTGGATCGCGACATGTCCCAGGTGGCCGAGGCGCTCAGCGCCGCCGATGCCGCCTGTTACCTGGCCAAGGAGCGGGGGCGCAACCGCGTCCAGGTATATCGCCAGCGTGACGAGGCCGTGCGCGCGCTGCACGGCGAGATGGAATGGGTGAGCCGGATCCACACCGGCCTGGAAGCCGGCCGCTTCTGCCTGCACGCTCAGGAGATCGCGCCCTTGCAGGCCGGCGGCGCACAGGGCCGGCATGTCGAACTGCTCTTGCGCATGCTCGATGACGCCGGGCAACTGGTTCCGCCCATGGCATTCATTCCTGCCTGCGAACGCTACAACCTCATGCCCGCGCTGGATCGCTGGGTGATCGAAGCCGGGTTTGCCGCGCTGGCGGGCTGCCTTGGTGACCGGCCGGGCGATATCGCGGTATGCGGGATCAACCTGTCCGGAGCGTCCCTGGGCGACCAGCTCCTGCCTGCCTATATCGCCGAGCGCGCGGCGCGCCACGGCATTCCCCTGCGGCACGTCTGTTTCGAGATCACGGAGACGGCGGCCATCGGCAACCTGGCGCAGGCCRCCACCTTCATCGAGCAACTGCAGGACAAGGGGTGCAGCTTTGCCCTCGACGATTTCGGCGCCGGCATGTCGTCCTTCGCCTATCTCAAGCACCTGCCGACGGAGTACATCAAGATCGATGGCGGCTTTGTCAACGAGATGTTCGGCGATCCGGTCAATCTGGTGGTGATCGAGGCAATTCAGCGCATCGCCAATGYCATGGGCAAGAAGACCATCGCCGAATGGGTGGACAGCGATGCGAAGCTCGCAAAGCTGCGCGCCCTTGGCGTGGACTATGCACAGGGCTTCGGCGTGGCCAGGCCCGGGCATTTCGCTGGCCCGCGCGAGGCCGCGCAGGCTGGCTAGTCAGTCGCCTCCGGTCGCTTCCGGTCGCATCCGCACGGCAGCGCGCCGGCGCAAGGGTGTCGCTGCTAGGATGCGAGCGTCCACTTGGCCTTGCCGTTGAGCTTGGCCAGGTTGAGGGCCTTGTCGGCGGCCGTGAGCGCGCCCATGACGTCGGTGCCATGCTCCGGAATGAGTGCGACCCCGACGCTGACGCCGATCCTCACCGAAACATTGGGCGCCAGCGTGAAGGGGGCGGGCACTTCGCTGATCAGCCGGTCGGCGAACAAGGCGACGCCGGCTTCGTCGCGGGCGCGCACGATGACGACGAATTCGTCCCCGCCGATGCGAAAGACCATGTCGTCCGGACCTTTCAGCGCATCGAGCCACTTGCCTAGCGTCACCAGCAGCTGGTCGCCGGCCTCATGTCCGTGCCGGTCGTTGACGGGCTTGAAGCCGTCCAGGTCCATGTACAGGACCGCCGTCTTTCCTTCGTCGATCTGGTCCGCCTTGTACAAATGCGCGGACGCGTGAACCAGTCCCGCTCGGTTCGGCAGGCCGGTCAGGGCGTCATGGCGCGCGCGATGGTCGTTTTCCCGCTCCGCCTTCATCGTCGATACCAGCAGCCGGTTCAGGTGGAAGGCTGCGATGCTCATGGCAACGAGATAGAACGGGATCTGCACGAGCGTCAGGCGCAGCACGGTCTCGTCCGAAAGCAGGGCGGCGATGCAGCAGGGCCCGAGGGACAGCAGGATCATGATCGCGACCAGCCGCGGCGCGCCAAAATTGCGGAAGCAGATGCCGCCCACCATGGCGGCCGCGGACAGGCAGGAAAGCGTTGCCGCCACCCAGTCCGAGCTGAGGATGCTGATGAACGCACCGTAGCCCACGCTCGCGCCCCACAGCACGGCGAGGATCACGTAGACATCGGTGAAGGTATGGCGGCCCGCCGCCGAAGCGCGGTGCGCCGCGACCAGGAGGYACAGGCGCGTGCCGCAGAGCAGGATCTCGATGACGACCCACGCAAGGAAGGCCGTGCTGGGGTCCCGCCAGGCGATCGCCATGGCGACGGCGATGGTGTTGAGCACGCCGCCGGCGAAGATGGGCAGGGTGCCGAACAGGCTTCCGATCAGCTTTACGCGAATGTCTTCGGGAACGTTCGGGCCGGGGTCGCACAACCACGTTGTAGAACGCCAGCGTGGCAGGCTGAAAGCCGCTGTTTTCATGTCCCTCCATTCCCGTGAATGCCGCGCTTGGATTCGCCGGTTCGCGTTGCACGAATCGGAAAGGCTGGATTCTATCGGATTCATCGCGGCAAGGGCACAGAAGGCGACTTGGCAGGTTGCGCATCCGATTCCCCCTAAGGAGGGGTGTCGGGTGGCGGCACGGCCGGTCCGCACGGGGGCGCCCGGCACGTGGAGGCGGCGGGATCGGACTCGAACGGGCCGCAAAGCGAATCTTCCCCCACGGATTGTCGTGAACCGCGCTTGCATGCCGATACGAGAAAGCGGTGCTTCGGGGCCGGCCATTGCGCCATTGCCGTCTATGCTTTAGCTCATCTCAGTTTGTCGCGCCCCGATACGGATGCTCGTGCGGGACCGGAAGGAGGCCAGGGGATGAACGCGCAAACCAGACGGGCGAAAGCCTTGGGCCAGATAGTTTTGGCCATCTGCGGGGGCGGCCTGTGCATGCCGGCATCGAACGCGCAACAAGCGCAACCCGCCGGCCCGGTCGTGCATGCCGATCCGGCGGTGATCGTGGAAACACTGAAAGCCGTTGCAGGCGATCCCCCAAAGGCACGCGCCAGCTTTGCCAAAGGCCAGTGCGTGCGCGGCACCTATGCCCCGTCGCCGCAGGCCGCCCAGGTCACCCGGTCACTGAGCTTCACGCGGGCGTCGCCCGTCATTGGCCGGTTCTCGCTTGGCGGCGGCAACCCGAACGTGGCGGACACCAACAAGCTGGTGCTGCGTGGCTTCGCGTTCAAGCTGGGTGAGGCCGGCCATACATCGGACATCCTGGTGGAGAACGCGCCGGTGCACTTCGCGAAAACGCTCGACCAGATGCTCGCCTTCCTCAGGGCGCGCGTTCCGGGGCCGGACGGCAAGCCGGATCCGGAGAAGGTCAAGGCATTCTCCGCCGCCAATCCGGAAACGCTGAACCAGGCCAGCTTCGTCGCCGCCAGACCGCTTCCCGCCAGCTTCGCGGGAACGACCTACTGGGGCGTCCATGCGTTTCCCGCCACCAATGCCAGGGCGGAAGTGCGCTTCATCAAGTTCAAGGTCGTTCCGCCCGGCGGGGACGTGACGCTGTCGGACGAGCAGGCCAAGGACAAGCCGGCGGATTTCCTCTACCGGGATCTCGAGGCGCGGATCGCCGCGGGTGGCTTCAGGTTCGACGTGCTGGCCTTGCTGGGCCGTCCCGGGGATCCGACCATGGATGCGACCATGCGATGGCCGGACGAGGATAGCCGCGAATCGGTACGGCTGGGCACGATCACGATCAATGCGATCGAGAACAACGCACCGTGCGACGAAACCATCTTCAACCCGAGCAATCTTGCCGACGGCATCGGGCGCCCGCCCGATGAAATCTTCGCGGCCCGCCAGGCTGCCTATGCCATCTCGCTGGCACGCAGACGGGCGCAGGCGCAGCAGTGAGCGCACCGGATCCGGCCGCCACAGCCTCAGCCACCGCCTCAGGCGGCTACGGCCGTCAGGCCACCGCTTCGATGGCCGCCACCGCCCGCTCGGCCGCCGGCGACAGCGTACGCTGCGCCAGCCGCACGATGGCGAAGCGCAGGCCGTTCGCCGGAATCTCCTGCGTATCGAGCTGGGCCAGCGTGCCGGCTTCCAGTTCGGCGCGCAGGGCGCGCGTCGGCGCCAGCAGCACCACGTCGGAATGGYTGGTCAGGTGTGTCAGCGCACGGAAATCGTTGCTTTCGACCTGCAGTGGCAGGTCCTCGCCGGGTTTGCAGCGCAGCAGCCGGCGCAGGCGCTCATGCGTTTCCGCCGGGAACAGCACGGATACCAGGGCCACCTGGCGCAATTGCGCGGGCGTGACCGGCGTGCCGCAGAGCGGGTGGCCGGCACGCACGAAATAGCCCGCCGGCTCCGGCCGCAGGGGCTTCATCTCCAGCTCCGCCACCACGGGGATGGTACTTTGCTCCACCACCAGGAAATCCAGCTTTTCCGCATTCAGGCCCGCCAGCAGCGCCGCGGCATGATTGACCTCGGTCGCGATGCGCAGCTTCGGCCAGTCGCGATGCAGGGCGCACAGCATGTCGGGCAGCAGGATCGCCGCCGGGAACGGGCCCAGTCCGAGCCGCACGCTGCCCATCTCATGCTGTTGCACCAGGGCCAGGTCGCGCTCCAGGCAGTGCGTCTCGAACAGGATGCGCCGCGCTCTTTCCGTCACCATCCTGCCGGTCGTGGTCAGTGTCGCGCCGCGCGCGCCCCGGTCGAACAGGGCCACGCCTGCCTCGTCTTCCAGGGCCTGGATGCTGCGCGTGAGCGCCGGCTGGCTCAGGTGGACGCGGCGGGCGGCGCCGGCCAGCGATCCTTCCTCGGCCACTGCGATCAGGTGTTCAAGCCGCTTGAGGTTCAAGGTATGCGCTCAATGCATCGATGGGATACGTATTTTGCAATTGAATTATATGTGTGGGAAGGCTCAAATAAGCGTCTCGCTGTACCCTCCGAGGCTTTCCATCCATGATGCTCGTTGCCCGCCCCCTTGCGCTCGCCCTTGCCGCCGCGTCTGCCGCGTGGTTTGCCACCCACCCGGGCGCCGCGCGTGCCGCCGGACCTGCCACCCCCCTGACGGCCAGCGCCAATGCGGCGTGGCAGCAGGCGCTGCCGTTCAATGACCGCCAGGATTTCGAAGATGCCCGCCGCGGCCTGGTGGCGCGCTTTCCCGAACGCGTCATCCGCGCCGCGGATGGCCGCGTGGTATGGGACTTCGATGCCTACGCCTTCGAGCAGGGCGCGGCGCCGCCCACGGTGAACCCGAGCCTGTGGCGGCTGGCGCAGGTCAACAACGAAGCCGGCCTGTTCAAGGTCACCGACCGCCTGTACCAGGTGCGCGGCGCCGATATCTCCAATATGGACATCGTCGAGGGCGACACCGGCCTGATCGTGATCGATCCCTTGCTGAGCGCCGAGACGGCGCGGGCCGCCCTGGACCTGTACTACGCCAACCGGCCGCGCAAGCCGGTAGTCGCGGTCATCTACACGCACAGCCACGCCGATCACTTCGGCGGGGCCAAGGGCATTGTCAGCGAAGACGACGTGAAACGCGGCAAGGTCGCTGTCCTGGCGCCGGCCGGTTTCATGGAAGAGGCCGTCAGCGAAAACGTGCTGGCGGGCAATGCCATGGGCCGGCGCGCACAGTACATGTACGGTACCCAGTTGCCGCAGAGCGCCACCGGCCTKGTCGATGTCGGCCTGGGCAAGGCGACCGCGCGCGGCACCATTACGCTGCTCGCGCCCACCGACCTCATCGGCAAGAGCATCGATACGCGGCGTATCGACGGCATCGACATCGAATTCCAGCTCACGCCCGGCACCGAAGCGCCGGCGGAGATGAACCTGTACTTCCCGCAGCTGCGCACGCTGTGCATCGCCGAGAATGCCGTGCGCACACAGCACAACCTGCTGACGCTGCGCGGTGCCCAGGTGCGCGATGCCAAGGCCTGGTCGTATTACATCGGGCAGTCCCTGCAGCGCTACGGCGAGCGCACCGACATCCTGATCGGCCAGCATCACTGGCCGACCTGGGGGCGCGGGCAGATCGTCGAGATGCTGTCGGACCAGCGCGACATGTACGCCTACCTGAATGACCAGACGCTGCGCCTGATGAACCAGGGCCTGACGCCGCTGGACATTGCCGAGACCCTGAAGAAGCTCCCCGAGCCGCTGGGCAGCAAATGGTACGCGCGCGATTACTATGGCTCGGTCAGTCACAACGTGCGCGCCGTCTACCAACGTTATCTCGGCTTCTACGACGGCAACCCGGCGCACCTGAACCCCCTGCCGCCGGTGCAGGCCGCCAGGAAGACCATCGAATGGATGGGGGGCGCCGAAGCGGTGCTCGCCAGGGCCCGCGAGGCCTATGCCCGCGGCGAATACCGCTGGGTGGCGCAGATCGGCAACGAGCTGGTGTTCGCCGATCCCGACAACGCCGCCGCCCGCGCGCTGCAGGCCGATGCGCTCGAGCAACTCGGTTATCAGAGCGAGAACGCCACCTGGCGCAACGTCTATCTGACGGGCGCGCAGGAACTGCGCGATGGCGTCGACAAGAAATTCTCCGGCGGGCTGGGGTCGCCCGACCTGATCCGTGCGCTGACGGTGCCGAATTTCTTCGACTTTCTCGCCGCGCGCCTGAATGCCGACAAGRCCGCCGGCAGGCAGATGACGCTGAACTGGAATTTCACCGATCTGCAGCAGCGCTATGCAATGACCTTGCGCAACAGCGCCCTGACTTACCTTGCCGACACGCAGGCGGCGCAGYCCACCGCGACCATCACACTGGAAAAATCCACGCTCGACAAGATCAGCCTCAAGCAACTGAGYGTGGCCGATGCGGTGCAGGGCGGCGCGATCCGCATCAGCGGGGACCCGCGCGCCGTCACGTCGCTGTTCGGCATGCTGGACAGCTTCGATCCGCGCTTCAATATCGTCACGCCGCAGCCGCTGCGCTGAGGCGGCAGCGGCCTGTACCGGCCCTCCTGTCAGCCACGCGGCAGGGAGGCCGCCGGCAGCCTATCCGTGCCGCCTCTCCGGATACAACGCTTCGAGCCGCGCGCGCACCGCGGAGATGTGGTCGCCCGCATTGGCCACGGCTTCCTGCAGTTCGGCCGACGTGCAGTTGAGCGCCATGCACCAGTACTGCACTTCGACGCCGTCCATGGTGTTCACGCGGCCCGGGTCCAGGGGCCTGAAGTCCTTCAGATCGTGGCTCATGCGCATCTCCGGGCGGTTGCAGGCCTCGTCGGAGGACTGTCGCGCATTGCATTGTAGTCGGCCCGATACGGTCCGCCGCACCGAAATTCGCAGGCGGCTCGCGTGGTCCTTTAGCCGCCCGAGGGTTCGGTGCGCCCGGCTTGGTCAGGCAGGGCCAGCGATTGCGGCAGTTCGCGCACGGTGGCGCGGCACGCGAAATAGTAGAGCGCCGCGGGCACGATGAGGCCGATGATCCATGAGATATCGACGCCGCCGAGCGTGTCCACCAGCGCGCCGGTATAGAAGCCCGTGGCGATGAACGGCAGTTGCACCAGCACGCCGAGCGCGTAGACCGCGATGCCGGTCAGGTTCCAGCGGCCGTAGCGCCCGTCGGGATCGAACAGGGCGGGTATGTCGTAGCGCTCGCGGGTGACGAAATAGTAGTCGACCAGGTTGATGGCGCTCCACGGCGTGAAGAAAGCCAGCAGGAACAGCAGGAAGGCCGAGAACTCCTTGAGAAAGGCGCGCTCGCCGGCCAGCGCCAGCACCGCGGACAGGCCGGCCATCAGCAAGATGAAGAACAGCCGCGTGCGGCCCGCGATGGTGCGCCTTCCGGTGAAGCCGGTGAGGATGGCGGCGACGGACATGACGCTGCCGTAGGCATTGAGGGTGGTGATGGTGAGTTTGCCCAGCGCAATGGTGAGATAGAGCAGGGCGGCCACCGCGCCGGTGGCGCCGAGGCCGACGATAAAGGCCACTTCATGGCCGGCGAAGCGGTCGCCGGCCAGCGCGGCGGCGAAGACCCCGAACACCATGGCGATCTGCGCGCCTGCCACGGAGCCGATGCCCACCGCCAGGAACGTCTTGAGCGCGGAGGTGGAGCGCGGCAGGTAGCGTGAATAGTCCGCCACGTAGGGGCCGTAGGCGATCTGCCACGAGGCCGACAGGGACACGGCCAGCAGGAACGACGCTACCGTGAAGTGCCGCCGCTGCAGCAGCGCGCCGATGTCGTGTCCGTGCAGCAAGCTGGCGAACAGGTACAGGAAGGCCAGTACGCCGACCACGCTGGCGATGCGGCCCATGGCATGGATGGTGCGATAGCCCAGCGTGGCCAGCAGCACGACCATGGCCGCGAACACCAGGATGGCGCTGCCGTTGCCGATATGCAGCAACTGGCCCAGGGCCTGGCCGGCCAGCACCATGCCGCTGGCGGAGAAGCCTATGTACATCACGCACACCAGCACCAGCGGGATGACGGCGCCGTACACGCCGAACTGCACGCGGCTGGAGATCATCTGCGGCAGGCCGAGCTGCGGGCCCTGCGCGCCATGCAGCGCCATCACCGCACCACCGAGGAGCTGGCCGGCGAACAGCCCGATCAGCGACCAGAACACGTCGCCCCCGAGCACTACCGCCAGCGCGCCGGTGACCACCGCCGTGACCTGCAGGTTGGCGCCGAGCCACAGCGTGAACTGGCTCGACAGGCTGCCGTGCCGCTCGGCGTCGGGGATGAAGTCGATCGAGCGGCGTTCGACCAGCGTGGGCGCGGGTGCGGCGCCGGGGCGATGCGCCTTGTCATCGGTTGTCATGTCTGTCTCCTGCATCGGGGTGCGCCGCCGTGCGGCAGTGCCGCCGGCGGTCGAATCATGGATTGGCAGCCTGGCGGCGTTGCTCAGGCAAAGGCCGCGCGCGCGATCACGGTGCGCTGGATTTCGGAAGAGCCTTCATAGATGCGCAGGATGCGTGCGTCGCGCACCAGGCGCTCCAGCGGCATCTCGCGCGTGAAGCCGTAGCCGCCGTGGATCTGCAGCGCGGTGTCGGTGACGAAGCCCACCGTCTCGGACGCATAGAGCTTGGCCATGGAGGCATGGTCCGTGAAGGGCTGGCCCGCGCCGCGCCGCACGGCCGCCTGCAGTGTCAGCAGCCAGGCGGCCTCGAGGCGCGTGCGCATGTCGGCGAACATCCATTGCAGGCCTTGCTTGCGCGAGAGCGGCTCGCCGCCCACGTGGCGCTGCCTGGCCCAGCCGGTGGCGGCCTCGAGCGCGGCTTCGGCGATGCCGAGGCTGGTGGYGGCCACGTCCAGGCGACTGTTGTCGAGCACCTTCATGGCGGTGCGAAAGCCGCTGCCTTCGGCGCCGAGGCGGTTGGCGGCGGGCACGAAGCAGTCGAGCGCCACCTCGTGCGCGGGGGCGCCGCGGATGCCCATCAGCTTTTCCGCCGGGGCCACGTCCACGCCCTCTGTGTGCCGGTCGACCACGAAGGCACTGATGCCGCGCGTGCCGGCATCGGGATCGGTCTTGGCGTAGACCACGATAAAGTCCGCCGCGTTGGCGTTGGAGATGAAGTGCTTCACGCCGCGCAGCCGGTAGCCGTTGCCTTCGGGCGTGGCGCGCGTGGCCATGTCGGCAGGGTTGGAGCCGGCGCGCGGCTCGGTCAGCGCGAAGGCGCCGAGCCTGGTGCCGGCGGCGGCGTCCGGCAGGTAGCGCGCGCGCAGGTCGTCGTCGCCGCCGATCAGGATCGAGTCGGTGGACAGGTAGTGCGCGCCGATCATCGACGAGGTGGAGGCGCAGGCCTTGGCGATTTCCACCAGCGAGAGGATCAGCGCCACGGGCGAGGCATCGATGCCGCCCCAGCGCTGCGGCAGGTTCATGCCCATCACGCCGAGTTCGGCGAGCTGGGGCACGTAGCGCGTGGACGGGATTTCGTCGCGGTCCACCTCCGCGGCCCTGGGTGCGAGTTCAATGCGGGCGAAACGCCCGATGGCGTCGGCCATTTCGATGTCGGCCGGCTGTACGCCCAGTCGTTCATGCATGTTGATTCTCCAGTTTGGTTCAGGCGTGCGCGGGGGTGACTGCATCCGGTCCGAATGCGCCGCTGGCACGCAGGGCGCGGGCATCCCCGGCGGTGATGCCGAGCGTGCGCAGGATGGCGTCGGTGTGCTGGCCGAGCGCGGGCGCGCGGCATGCGCGGTTGGCGGCCTGGCCAGAGAACTTCACCGGCTGGGTAGGCACGCGGGCCGCGCCGCCTTGCGCGTCCCGCACCTCGCTGAGCAGGCCGCGATGTCCGGCATGCTCGCTTTCGAGCGCCTGCTTGACGTTGCGGATCGGCGCGACGGGGATGCCCGCGGCGCCAAGGGTGTCATTGACCTGCGCCACCGTGCGGGTGGCGGACCAGTGCTCGATGCACGCGCGCAGATCGGCTTCATGGCTGCAGCGCGTGTGGTCGTCGGCGAAGCGCGGGTCGCTCGCCAGCGCGGGCTGGCCGATGGCGCCGGCCAGCGCGTGGAACAGCTTGTTGTTCAGCACCGCCACCACGTAGAAGCCGTCCGCGGCACGGTAGGCGCCGAACGGCGCGGACGACGGATGGCGGTTGCCCACGCGGCGCGGCGCCAGGCCGGTGGCGGCATAGCGGGCGACCAGCGTGGCGCTCAGGCTGAGCGTGGCGTCGAACATCGAGACATCCACGTGCGTGCCCTGGCCGGTCTTGTGGCGCGCCAGCAGGGCGGCCAGGATGCCCCAGGAGGCGAACAGCCCGCTCACCACGTCGGAGACCGCCTCGCCCAGCACGGTGGGCGGGCCGTCCGGCGACCCGGTGGCGTCCATCAGGCCGCACAGGGCCTGCAGGATGATGTCGTAGGCGGGGCGGTGCGATTCGGGGCCGGTCTGGCCGAAGCCCGAGACGCTGGCATACACCAGCGCCGGATTGAGC
Source organism: Cupriavidus sp. 05N40 (assembly GCF_056397305.1). Taxonomy (NCBI): domain Bacteria; kingdom Pseudomonadati; phylum Pseudomonadota; class Betaproteobacteria; order Burkholderiales; family Burkholderiaceae; genus Cupriavidus; species Cupriavidus sp. 05N40. Next base: position 55,707 of record NZ_JBFTND010000049.1, on the reverse strand, counting down.
GCCTGCAGCGCCGCGTAGCCGATGCCCAGCTTGTCCGCCACGCCCGGGCGGAAATTCTCCACCACCACGTCGGCCTGCGCGCACAGCGAGCGTGCCAGCGCGAGTCCGGCCTCGGCCTTGAGGTCGATGACGATGCTCTGCTTGTTGCGGTTCATGGCGGAGAACAGGCCGCTCTCGCCGCCAGCGAAGGGGCCGACGGCGCGATAGTCGTCGCCGCCGGGTGGTTCGATCTTGATCACTTCGGCGCCGAGATCGGCGAGCAGCGCCGTGCAGTAAGGCCCGGCCAGCACACGGGAGAAGTCGATCACGCGGATGCCGGCCAGCATGCCGGCGGGATTCGGGTCGGGATGGGTCATTGCTTGCGCCTCCAGGTCTTGTCTCGAACGCTGTCTCGAACGCTTGTCGCGACGCTTGTGCGCCGGCGTCGCCGCGCGGACCGCGTTCCTGTGACCTGGATTCTGTGCATCGATGGCTATCAAGTAAAATATGGAAATCAACTAGTACCTATACGATTTCCTGATGCGTATCTCCCTGCGCCTGTTGCGCTACTTCGCCGCGGCCGCCGATACCGGCAGCACGACGGCCGCGGCGCGGCAGCTCAATGTGTCGCAGCCTTCGATCTCGGTCGCCATCCGGGAGCTGGAAACGCTGTTCGAGGCAGCGCTGTTCGCGCGCGATGCGGGATCGAAGATGACGCTGACCCGCTTCGGGGTGCAGAAGCTGGCCGAAGCCAGGGAGATCCTGCGCGCGGCTTCCGCGTTCGAGGCCGGCAAGAGCGGCGACGGCGCCGCGGGCGAGGTGCAGATCGGCGTGTTCAGCACGCTGGCGCCGGTGTACCTGCCCTTGCTGCTGCGCATCGCACGGGAGCGTTATCCGAACCTGACGGTGCGCTTTGTCGAGGGCGACCTGGCGCAGCTCGAAGACTGGCTGCACAGCGGCCATATCGAGTTCGCGCTGACCTACGATGTGGGGCTGCCCATCGAGATCGAGCGTGAATGCCTGGCCGAACTGCGGCCGTACGGGCTGGTGCCGGCCGGATCCAGGCTCGCCCGGGGGCGCGGCGGCGTATCGCTGCACGCGCTGGCGCAGGAGGCGCTGATCCTGATCGACCTGCCGCACAGCCGCGAATTCCTGATGGCGCCGTTCTGGCAATTCGGGCTGCAGCCCGAGGTCCGCTACCGCGCGACGTCGCTGGAGCTGGCGCGCAGCATGGTGGCCAACGGGCTGGGCGTGGCGTTGCTGATCACGCAGGCGCCGGCCGCGGCGCAGACCGTCGGCGTGGTGGAGCGGCCCATCCGCGAGGAAACCGTGCGCCAGCCGCTGGTGATCGCGCGCTCGGCGCGCGCATCGCGCAGCCCGGCTTCGGAGCTGCTGGCCGGCTGCGCGCGCGAGGCGGTGGGCGAGGCGATGGCGGCGCAGGCCGCGCGCCGGGGGCGCACGCGTGCAACGGCATGACGCAGATCGCCACGCGGAGAGCCGCGGGCGGTCTGGTGCGGCTTTCGCGGTCAGGCGCGAAAGGTCTTGAACCTCAGTTCCCGAACGGGATCGTCAGTTCCGTCCCGTTCGTGTCCACCATGAAGATACGCTTCATGGCGCCCCTGCCATTCGCTTGGTGGATGCGGGATCAGGCTCCTGCCTGCGAGCGGCGCAGCCATTCGTCGAGACCGATATGGCCGAGGCGCGCCTCGCCTAGCGGCACGAGCGAAAACTCCTCGACCAGGCCGCCGAAATATCGGGCCTCGGGGTCACGCGCCACCTCACGCGGGTCGCCGACGGCCTTCAGGTAACGAGCGACGATTTCGTTGAACGGCGCGCGTTCCGGACCCGCGATCTCGACGGTGCCGCCCTTCGGCGCCGCGAGCGCCACATCGGCAACGATGGCGGCAACGTCGTCCGCCGCGATGGGCTGGAACAGGCCGGGCGAAATCCTGACGACGTTTCCATCCGCGCCCGAAGCGGCGATGCCGCCGAGGAATTCCAGGAACTGGGTCGAGCGGATGACGGTGTAGGGGATGCCGGAGGCTTCCACCAGTTTCTCCTGGGCGACCTTGGCGCGGAAATAGCCATTGTCGGGCGTCCGTTCGATCCCGACGATGGATAGCGCGACATGGTGCCCGACGCCCGCCGCGGCCTCCGCCGCGGCAAGGTTGCGGCCGGAGGTCTCGAAGAATTCCAGCACCGCCTTGTCTTCAAAAGAGGGCGAATTGGCGAGGTCGATCACGACCTGCATTCCGGCGAGGGCCTCCTTGAGCCCCTCGCCGGTGATGGTGTTGACACCGCTTTTGGGAGATGCGGCGACGACCTCGTGGCCGCCCTGGCGCAGGATGGCGACGGTCTTCGAGCCGATCAGGCCGGTACCGCCGATGACGATGATCTTCATGGTTCACTCTCCCATAACTGGGTTCGAATGGAGGCGAGGAAAAAATCGGATGCTCAAGTGGGTTAGCACGCGCCAACAAGAAAGTCAACGACAGGGACGTCAGGGTGACGGCGACCAGCCACGGCCTGGGTAACCCGGCGCGCGTACGGGGCGTTTGACAATAGTCAACCAGTCGTCTATCTTTCGCCCATCCACCTTTATCACCGAATTCGACATGCCCAGGCCCGCCAACCCCGAGATCCGCAACCGCCTGCTGACCGACGGCGGCCGTGTTGTCCACGAGCTGGGCTTCAACGGGGCCGGGGTGCAGGACATCGTGGCTGCCGCGGATGTCCCCAAGGGGTCCTTCTACAGCTACTTCGACAGCAAGGAAACCTTTGCCGCCGAAGTGCTCGAGGCCTATTGGGAGTCAATCGAACAACGCCATGGCAAAGTGATGTACGACGCTCGCATCAAGCCGCTGGAGCGCATCGAGACGCTGTTCGCATTGCTGGTGGACGATCATGCCGCGCAAGAATTCAGGCTTGGGTGCATGGTAGGTAATCTTTCCCTTGAGCTTTCCAATTCCAGTGTCGAAGTCCGGGGTGCCCTGGAGCGGATCCTGGCGCGCTGGGAAGGTATGGTTGTTGCCTGCCTCGATGAGGCGAAGACGCGCCGGGAGCTTGCTGCGGATCATGATTCCGCGCAGCTCGCGGCCATCATCGTCGAGGCCTGGGAGGGCGCGGTGCTGCGCAGCAAGGTCGAGCGCAATGGCGAGGCCTGCCGACGTTTTCAGCAGGTCACCCTCAAGCGGCTGCTGGGCTGATTTTTTTACCTTTTTAAATAGACGACTGGTCGTGTATTAATTTTGCCGGATTCGAACCGGCTTACCATGAGAGGTACTTTCCCATGTGCAATCACCACACCCGGTATGCGGATCCCGTTGACCCGGCTCTGCCGAAGGCCGGCCTCACCCTCGATCTATCGCGCACTGCGCTCGTGGTCATCGACCCGCAGATCGACTTCATGAGTCCGGAAGGCCGTAGCTGGGGCGTTGTCGGAGAAAGCGTGACGGAGCAAAACCTGGTCYCCAACCTTATCCGTCTGTTCCAGGGCGCGAAGCAGGCCGGCATCACCGTTGCCATTTCTCCCCACTATTACTATCCGCACGATCACACGTGGAAAGTGCAGGGTCCCGCGGAGCGGTTCCAGCATGCCGTCGGCATGTTTGACCGCCCTGGCGCGCTGACGGTGGACGGATTCCGCGACTCGGGTGCGGATTTCATGCCGGAGCTCAAGCCCTACATCGAGGACGGCAAGACGATTATCTGCTCAACGCACAAGCTCTACGGCCCGCAGACAAACGACCTCGTTCTGCAGTTGCGCAAGCAGCGGGTCGACCAGGTGATCCTCGCTGGCATGGCCGCCAATCTCTGCGTCGAATCCCATTTGCGGGATCTGCTGGAGCAGGGCTTCGAAGTTGCGGTGGTGCGCGATGCGGTGGCCGGTCCGAAGGTGCCGGAGGGCGACGGCTATCACGCGGCCCTGGTCAATTTCCGCTATCTCGCGAACGCGCTCTGGGATACCGAAGAAACCGTGCGACGGCTGGCGGGAAGCGTGGACATCGCGGCGTAGTCCCGGCGATGCCCGCGCAAGTCTGCATCCCGAAAGCGCCGGCAACGAGCGACGCAGATCCGCTATTGCGGTGAGTCGCTCCCTCCGTGATGCGCGCCGTTGGCGCAGGGTTCGGCGCCTTCGCATCGGTATCCGCATCATTGCTTTGTGTTGATGCGGATAAAGATGGGGGTGTGGGAATTAAAGATCCGTTTTAGCGGGGGTCGTGTTTTGATTTTTGCCAACAAATCGATATTTGTTGGCAATGTGTGAGCGGAAGATTCAAAGCGGCAAAGCACGAAAAAAAGCCACCGCAAGGCACTGCGATGGCTGAAAGCTCCCGTTTCAGGTGGAGCGTCGATATGCGCGTGCGGCTCAGAAGCGGTGGCGGATGCCGGCGACGACGCCGGTCTGGTTCTTGCCGGGGATCACGCTGGTGGGCGCGCCGGTCGCCGGGTTGAGGCCGTTCAGGCCGAGTCCCGAGCCATTCCTGTTGCGTGCGTAGCCCGCGTTGATGTACACGTCGGTGCGCCTGGAGAAGGCATAGTCGGCGGAGGCGGCAAACATCATGGGGTCTGCGTTGCTGTTCCTGAAGTCCGTGTAATAGGCCGCGCCCGAGAGCGAGAGCGCGGGCGTTGCCTTGTAGCGCAAGCCGACCCAGTAGAGGTTGGAGCGGACGTCGCCACTGACGTCCCCGTTCAGCCAGCGATAGCCGATGTAAGGCGTCACCGGGCCGAATGCATAGCTGGCGCCGGCCGCCACGCGGCGGTCCTTGCGGTTGCGGGCGGCGACGGAGGTGCCCTGGTATTCGTCGTAGACCAGGCCGCCGGCAAATGCTTCGTTTTCGTAGTAAAGACTGGCGCCGAAGCTGCGGTCCACCTTGCTGTCGCCGGGGATCTCGCCGGTGCCGGTCCGGCCGAAGCTATACAGCGCGGCTACCGTGAGGCCGGCGAAGCTGTGGCGGTACTTGATGGCGTTGTCCGCCCGTCCCGCCAGCACGGCGTCGCTGCGGAACAGTGAATAGCGCGGCGCGAAGCCCATCGGGTCGAGCCGGATGGTGGTGTCGTACAAGGGCGTGGTTTGCCGCCCGAGGGTGATTTGCCCGAAGTCGCCGGCAAGGCCGACGAATGCGCCGCGATCGAACAGCCGGTTGYCGCTCTGGGCGCCCTCGTCGAGGTTGAAGCCGCTTTCCAGGTCGAAGACCGCCTTCAGGCCGCGGCCCAGGTCTTCCGTCCCGCGCATGCCCCAGCGCGAAGTGGACATATTGCCGGACGACAGCCGGTACACGTTGCCGCTGCCGCTCGCGGCGGGCGCGTTGGAGAGGTACTCGACGCCCACGTCCGCCACGCCGTAGAGCGTGACGCTCGATTGCGCCGAGGCCGTAGCTGCGGTACCTGCCGTCACGGCAAGAAGGGCGGCCAGTTTGGTTGCGGAATATCTCGTCTTCCTCATTGTTATTCTCCAGCTGGTAATTATTAGAAATAGAAAGAACAAGAGCTGGAGTCTATTCAGGAAGTCATTACGATTGGATTGCGCTGTGATGACAACTATTTCTGTTTTTTAGTCAAATTCCTAAATGGCTTGGATTGGTGGCTGGAGCCCCGTGTTATGAGACTCCGGGCGGAATTGACGCCATTCCCTTTGTTTTACGGATCGCATGGATTGGCGGCGGAATTGTTGGTGGAGAAAATGGTGGAAAATATTGATGAGAATAATCCGAGAAAATCCGAGTAATTCGATATGAATATTTGGCGTTGCAGATGCATCCGGGGAGGGCTTGCGCTTCGACGCCGGCTATTTCGTGCCGTGATCCATTACCCGCTGCTACGCATGGGCGATCACGGCTCCGCGACGGTGAGCCGGTAGCGAGCCGCTGGCCTCCAGATGGCTTTGCCGGTCAGGCACCCCCCACCTCGCCGCCATTGACTCTGGTGTGGACGATAATTAACATGTTGCCGGATTATTCTTAGCGGCGGATGCCGGGCTTTGCCTTGCGTGCGCCACCATCGGAGCGTGCATGGTTCGCAAGCTGTTGGTACCGGGCGCAGCGCCGGATATGGGGTTGCTGGTGAAGGCGCGTCCGCAGGCGGCAACCGCGATGTCAGGGACCCTTCGCCATCGATGGAATATTTTCCCCGTCCCGCCCGTTTACCGTAGGGGCAGGGTGCGTGCCGGGCGCGTGCCGGCCGCATTCGGGTGGACTATGCTGAATAGGTTTCTGCCCGTGGAAACAGGGTCCGCGCCGACGCTGGAGAATCGCCATGCAATACCGCCTGCCAAGATGGATGGCCGCGTCAGCGGTCGCGATCGCGCTAAGTGCCTGCGCGTTTCTGGACCCCGTCCAGACTGCGCAGAAAATGATCGGCAACCCGCAGACTTCCGTGCGCGAGACCTTTGGCGCGCCCACCGAGACTTATCAGCTCGCCGGCGGCACCAGCCGCTGGATCTATTCGAAACAGCCTCTCGGGCATGAGGTCTATGCGGCGGATTTCGATGCCGGCGGCAATCTCGCCAGTTTCCGCCAGATGCTGACCGAAAAAGAGATCTACGAGGCGCGGCCAGGCGTCTGGACCAAGCGTGACGTGGCCGAGCGCTTCGGCCTGCCACGTGAGCCCGTCCAGTACTACCCCCTCATGAAGCGCGAGGCATGGTCCTACCGGCTCTACGCCAGTGGCTACCTGCCGGCCCATTTCAGCGCTTATTTTGACGACAGCGGCGTGCTGGACCGCACCATGATCATCGTCGACCCGCTTGGCGGCGACCGCAGCCGCAGCAAGTGATCCAGGCCGGCTGACCGCGATTCCGGCATTCGGCACGGGGCGCGATGCCCCGGCTGCCTGGCGCGCCGCGCTGCACGTCCTCCGCGTGCCGACGCGTGCCGGCGTTGCGGGGACAAAGTGGAAACCTGGCCCGCTCGCTTTATTCGGGGAACGTCCCCGGCAACCCGGCCCCTGTCCGCATCCAGAGGGAACGCCGGGCGCCTTTCCCTGTCTATGTTGAGCATCCGCGTTACAATGTTGCCTTGCACCATTGGTGCGCGGCTCGCCCAAGGCGAGCTGCCGCGCCACCCGGACCGCTTTCGTACCGCCCCCAATCCATGCGATCCCTGCTGCTCCTGCTCACCGTCCTGTGCCTGTCTCTGTTGTCCTTCGGGGCAACGGCGAACGTGCGCGCGGTTGGCGCGCAGCCCGAGGCGGTACGGATGGAACTTCAGGATGCAGCGCTTTCCCGGACGCTCGACGAACTGGAAGACAGCGCCGACCTGGGCCGCGTGATCGCGCCGGGCGACGATGGCCTCACAGCCGAGTCGGAGCCTGATGCGGTGGCGCAGGAGGATCCTCCGGGCTACTGCGAGATCTGGTCCGCCGACCTGCTCGATCCGCTCGACCTGCTCGACGAGATCGAGGAATCCAGCGCGCTGTTCGCGCTGCCCAACGTACGCGTTTCGCTGCCACCCAGCGAGATCGCGCATCGGTTCCCCGCGCCCACGGCCCCGCTGCCGGCGGCGTTCTTCAAGCCTCCGATTTCCCTGATCTGACAGCCCTGGCAATCCTGGCGCGCTGCTGGCGCGCCCGGTATGCATTCCCATTGCCTGGGCGCCCGGGCCCGCTCGCGTTCGCGATCGCGGGCTGACCACCGGCGCGTGCTGCCTGCGCGCGGGTGGCGGGCGCGCAGCCGTTTTGCCTGCCCCCCTTTGTCATGCAGATCAAACRGATCACTATGTATTCCATGGTGGCGCTGCTGTCGCTCGGAGCCTTGCCGGCCCTGGCGGCGCAGACGTTCACCTTGCCGCAACTGCTGTCCTTGTCGCAGTCCACCAACAAGGGCGTCGAGGCGGCCCAGGCCGGCGTCGATGCCGCCAGCGCCGCGGTGACCAGCGCGCGCGCCTACCCCAATCCACAGGTGGAAGTGCTGTACGGACGCCTGTCGCCGCGCACGTCCGGCGTCGCCGGCGGCGCCGCGCCGACGGTGTCCGTCACCCAGAAGCTGGACTACCCGCAGCAGCGCAAACTGCGCGCGGACATTGCCGGGCGCAGCCTCGAGGCCACCGAAGCAGGCCGCCAGGCGTTCAAGGCCGAGCTGGCGGCACGGGTCAAGACCGCCTATTTCGAGGTGCTGCGCCGGGAGACCGAGCAGGCCGCGGCACGGGACGACCTGACGCTGATGCGGCAGATCCATGACCGCGCACGCGTGCGCGTGGAGGTGGGCGAGGCCCCGCGCTACGAACTGATCAAGGCCGAGACCGAGCTGCTGAGCACGCAGAAGACGCTGCAGAGCGCCCAGCTGCGCGTCAACCAGGCCAAGGCAACGCTGCGCCAGCAGGTCGGCGGCGCCATGCCGGCGGACTATTCGCTCGCCGGCAGTCTGGGCCAGCAAGCGCCGCTGYCGGCCCTGCCGGTGTTGCGCGACACGCTCAACGGCACCAACGCCGAGCTCGGCCAGCGCCGTATCGAGGCGGACCGCGCCAACCTGGCGGTGGACTACCAGCGGTCGCTGCGCCTGCCCGAGCTGGCGCTGCGCGCCAGCGCCGAGCGGCAGCCCGACAACACCGTCACCCAGGTCGGCCTGACCCTGACCATCCCGCTGTGGGACCGCCGCAAGGGCCCCGTGGGCGAGGCCACGGCGCACGCCATCCAGGCGCGCACCGCGCTGGAGCTGCGCGAGTTCGAGCTGATGCAAGAGCTGGAAACCGCCTACCGCCAGTACGAGATCACGCAGTCGCAGGTCGGCGCGCTGGAAGGCGGCATCGTGCGCCAGGCGGAGTCCGCCCTGGCGGTGGCCGAGTCGGCCTACCGCTTCGGCGAGCGCGGCATCCTCGATTACCTCGATGCCCAGCGCGTGCTGCGCGGCGCGCGCAGCGACCTGATCGCGGCCCAGTACGAACTGCAGACCGCCACCATCCAGATCGAGAAGCTGCTGTCGAGCGTGCCCGGCGAGCCCGCGGCGCCGATGGCTCCCGCGGCTCCCGCGGCTCCTGCGGTTTCTCCTGCTCCCACGGCACCTACGGAAAACAACTAAGCATGCGTCCCCATTTCCTTCTTTCCCTGACGGCAACCGCAGCCCTGCTGTTTTCCCTGGCCGGCTGCTCCGACGATCCCGCACCCGCCGCCGAGGCGCCCAGGCAGCCGCCGGGCGTGGTCAAGCCCGAAGCCAGCCTGCAACAGACCCTGAAGGTGGCGCCGGTTGCCACCAGTGCCTTCAGCGAGGTGCTGCGCGTGGCTGGCCGCATCGATTTCGACGAACAGCGCGTGGCGCGCATCGGCGCCAGCGTGACCGGGCGCGTGACCGACCTCTACGGCATCCTTGGCCAGGAGGTCAAGGCGGGCCAGGTGCTGGCGCGCCTGCACAGCAGCGAGCTGGGTGCGGCGCAGATGGCCTTCCTCAAGGCCGAGGCGCAGACCGAACTGCAGGCCCGCAATGCCGAACGCGCGCGCCAGCTGTTCGCCGCCGACGTGATCGGGCGCGGCGAGCTGCAGCGGCGCGAGAGCGAGCTGGCGATTTCCTCGGCCGAGATGCGCGCCTACCGCGACCAGCTGCGCGTGCTCGGCATGTCGGCCGCGGCCGTGGCGCAACTGGCCAGGAGCGGCAGCATCGACTCCTATTCGCCGGTGTTCTCCAGCATCAGCGGCACGGTGGTGGAGCGCAACGTGGCSCAGGGCCAGGTGGTGCAGCCGGCCGATGCGCTCTATACCGTGGCAGACCTGTCGCGCGTGTGGGTGGTGGCGGAGGTGCCCGAGCAGCAGGCCGCGCTGGTGGCCGAAGGCCAGAGCGTGAACATCGAGGTGCCGTCGCTTGGCAACGGCGCCGGCCAGAAGCAGATCACCGGCAAGCTGATCTACGTGGGCCGCACGGTGAACCCGCAGACGCGCACGGTGCTGGTGCGCACCGAGCTGGAGAACCGCGAAGGGCGCCTCAAGCCCGCCATGCTGGCCAGCATGCTGATCAACAGCGCGCCCAGCGAGCAACTGGTAATCCCCGAATCGGCCATCGTGCGCGATGGCAACGACGAGCAGGTCTACGTGGAACAGGCCGCCGGCCTGTATCGCGTGGCCAAGGTCAAGCTGGGCGCGGAGAGCGACGGCATGCGTGTGGTGCTCAGCGGCGTGAAGGCGGGCGAGCGCATCGTGGTCGACGGCGCCTTCCATCTCGACAACGAGCGCAAGCGCCTGGAACAGGGGTAAGCAGCCATGATGAAATCCCTTGTGGAAGCCGCCATCAAGCAGCGGCTGGTGGTGTGCGTGCTGGCGGTGGTGCTGTTCTTCTTCGGCCTGCGCGCGGCGACCAAATTGTCGGTTGATGCCTTCCCCGACGTGACCAACGTGCAGGTGCAGATCGCCACCGAGGCCACCGGCCGTTCGCCGGAGGAAGTGGAGCGCTTCGTCACCGTGCCGATCGAAATGGCCATGACCGGCCTGCCCGGACTGGAGGAAATGCGCTCGCTCAACAAGGCGGGCCTGTCCCTGATCACGCTGGTCTTCACGGATGCGACGGATGTGTACTTCGCGCGCCAGCTGGTGATGGAACGCCTGATCGAAGTGGCCGGCCGTATGCCCGAAGGGGTGACGCCGGTGCTGGGGCCGGTCTCCACCGGCCTGGGCGAGGTCTACCAGTACACGCTGGACCGCGCCGACGACGGCGCCCGCGCGCTCACCACGGAGGAACTCTCCGAGCGCCGCATCGCCCAGGACTGGGTGGTGCGTCCGCTGCTGCGCTCCATCCCCGGCGTGGCCGAGATCAACTCGCAGGGCGGCTTCGTCAAGCAGTACCAGGTGCTGGTCAACCCGGACCGCATGCGGCATCAACAGATCACGCTGCAGCAGGTCTACCAGTCTCTCGCACGCAACAACGCCAACTCCGGCGGCGGCGTGCTGCCGCACTATGCCGAGCAATACCTGATCCGCGGCGTGGGSCTGGCCCRSGGCGTGGACGAYATCGGCAGCATCGTGCTCAAGGAGGTGGCGGGCACGCCGGTCTACGTGCGCGACGTGGCCGACGTGACCATCGGCCACGAAGTGCGGCAGGGCGCGCTGGTCAAGAACGGCGAGACCGAATCCGTGGGCGGCATCGTGATGATGATGCGCGGCGGCAACGCCAAGGAAGTGGTGAGCCGCGTCAAGGCGCGCGTGGCCGAGATCAACGAGCGCGGCATGCTGCCCGGCAAGCTGCAGATCGTGCCGTACTACGACCGCAGCGAACTGGTGGACTCCGCGCTGTGGACCGTGACCAAGGTGCTGCTCGAAGGCGTGGTGCTGGTGGTGATCGTGCTGTTCCTGTTCCTGGGGGATGTGCGCTCGTCGGTGATCGTGCTGGCCACGCTGGTGCTCACGCCGCTGCTGACCTTCATCGTGATGAACCAGGTGGGTCTGTCGGCCAACCTGATGTCGCTCGGGGGGCTGGCCATCGCCATCGGCCTGATGGTGGACGGCTCGGTGGTGGTGGTGGAGAACGCCTTCGAGCGGCTCGGCCACAAGGAGTCCGGCCTGACCAAGACCGAGATCCTGGTCAAGGCGGTGCAGGAAGTGGCCACGCCGGTGATCGTGGGCGTGGGCATCATCATCCTGGTGTTCCTGCCGCTGATGACGCTCACCGGCATGGAAGGCAAGATGTTCGCGCCGCTGGCGTTCACCATCTCGATTGCGCTGGCGATCTCGCTGTTCCTGTCGTTGACGCTGTCGCCGGTGCTGTCGTCCTACCTGCTCAAGGGCGGCGCCGAGCATGACACGCGCCTGATCGCGTTCATGAAGCGCCACTACCTGCGCATGCTGCACTGGACGCTGGCCAATAGCCGCAAGACGGTGATCGGCGCGGTGCTGGCATTCGTGGCGACCATCGGCATCGTGCCGCTGCTGGGCACCTCCTTCATCCCGGAGATGAAGGAAGGCTCGATCGTGCCGGCGCTGGACCGCGTGCCGAACATCTCGCTGGAAGAGTCGATCAAGCTGGAAATGGCGGCCAACAAGCTGGTGCTGTCGGTGCCGGGCGTGAAGTCGGTGGTGTCCGGCGTGGGCCGCGGCGAAAGCCCGGCCGACCCGCAGGGCCAGAACGAATCCACGCCCATCGCCAGCCTGAAGGATCGCGACGAGTGGCCCGACGGCTGGACCCAGGACGATATCGCCAACGGCATCCGCGAGAAGCTCAAGGCCATTCCCGGCGTGCAGATCGTGATGGCGCAGCCGATCTCCGACCGCGTCGACGAAATGGTCAGCGGCGTGCGCTCGGACGTGGCGGTGAAGGTGTTCGGCGATGACCTCGACAAGCTGCGCGACCTGGCAGGCGAGATCGCGCGCGTGGCCGGCGGCATCCCGGGCTCGCAGGACGTCCGCATCGAGCGCATTTCGGGGCAGCAGTACCTGTCGATCGAGATCGACCGCCAGGCCATTGCGCGCTATGGCCTGAACGTATCCGACATTCACGACATCATCGAGATCGCCATCGGCGGCAAGCGCGCCACGGATATCTTCGAAGGCGAGCGTCGCTTTGCCGCGGCGGTGCGCCTGCCCGAGGACTTCCGCGACAACGTGCAGGCCATCCGACAGTTGCTGGTGGCCACGCCCAACGGCGTGCAGGTGCCGCTGCAGAGCGTGGCGAAGATCGAAGTCACCGACGGCCCCGCGCAGATCAGCCGCGAGATGGCCAAGCGCCGCGTGGTGGTGATGATCAACGTGAAGGACCGTGACCTGGGCGGCTTTGTCGCCGAGTTGCAGCAGGCGGCGGACAGCAAGGTCAAGCTGCCGGAAGGCTACTATCTCGAGTGGGGCGGCCAGTTCCAGAACATGGAACGCGCCATGGGCCACCTGAAGATCATCGTGCCGGTCACCATCGCCGCGATCTTCTTCCTGCTGTTCCTGTTGTTCAACTCACTGCGCTTCGCCACGCTGATCATCACCGTGCTGCCGTTCGCCTCCATCGGCGGCATCATCGGCCTGTTCGTCACCGGCGAGTACCTGTCGGTGCCGGCCTCGGTGGGCTTTATCGCGCTATGGGGCATGGCGGTGCTCAACGGCGTGGTGCTGGTGTCGTACATCCGCACGCTGCGCGATTCTGGCCTGTCGCTGACCGAGGCGGTGGTGCAGGGCGCGACCCAGCGCTTCCGCCCGGTCATGATGACGGCCACCATCGCCATGCTCGGGCTGGTGCCGTTCCTGTTCTCCACGGGGCCGGGGTCGGAAGTGCAGCGCCCGCTGGCGGTGGTGGTGATCGGCGGGCTGATCACCTCGACCTTGCTGACGCTGGTGATGGTGCCTACGCTGTACCGGTGGTTCGACAACCGCAAGCCCGACCCTGGCAAGGACGTCCCGGTCTGAGGCTTGGCAGATCGAAGCAGTTGAGAAACGCCCCGTGCATCGCCTTGCACGGGGCGTTTTTTTTGGCATCTGCCTAATCTTGTCGGGGTCGTGTGACGCCTTTGGTCCTGCTTATCGAACCTGCCGTACCCTGGCAGAAGAGTTGCGCCTTCTGGCTGCACAATGCCGCCGACCATCGTATCCGGCAACGACCCCTTCCGACCTGATGACCGCCGACGCTTTCGCTCAGATGTTCGGGGCGATCGAAGGTATCCCCTCGTGCCAGGAACAACGGCTAACGATTCAGGCGGCCATCAGGGTGCCGTCCGCGGCATGCTCGCCCTCGGTATAGCCATCGCGGTTGCTGATGCGGGCACCGTCGGTGTACGGGTCACGAGCGCGGGAGACCGAGATGCTGGCCACCACCTGCGGCGCGTCATCGCTGCGCGCGCCGTCGTAGAAGGCGTTGCGTTCCCCGTTGCGCGCGCCGTCGGTGAAGGGGTCGCGCGCGTCGTTGCGGGCGCCGTCGATAAACGGGTCGCGCTCTGCGGTGCGTGCGGCGGATACCCGCACGCCATAGCCGTGGTCCGTGGAAAGACCGGCGGCGGACGCCGCCTGCACACCGCCGGCGGCGGCGGCAAGGGCGACGATAGAGACGAGGCGCTTTGCGAAGGTGGCGAAGTTGATGGCGTTCATGATGAATCTCCAGGGCTGTTGGCAGGGCTGCTGTTCCGAGGTCGGGCGCGGCCGGCGATGCAACGGTGGCAGGTTCATCTGGTCTGCTGCTGGTGCTGCTGCCGCCGCCGCGCTACAGGAAGCATTTAAGGCGACCGATGTATCCGGCCCGTAGCGACTTGGGGGCGCGACGGTGAGCGTGCGTATCGCGCTGGACTGGAGATACACAGGCATACAAAGCCGGCGATCGCGGGCGCGTGGAGTGGGCTGTGGGATACACGGCGAGCAAGGTCACGCCGCCGCATGGGAAGCAAGCGCAACGTGCGTGCCCGCCCCGTACCTCTGCGGGCGACGGGGCATGGGCAACTGGCTGGCGACGGGCCTGGGCGAAAGCCTGGGTGCTTCCTGCGGCTGCCTATGGCCGGTTCCCGGCGCCGGCGGGCAGCGCCGCCGCCTGGCGCTTGATGACGGCGCCATCCGGCAGGCCACCGCCCCGGCTGCGCTTCCAGCTGGCCGGCGGCATGCCGAACTCCCGCTTGAACGCGCGGTTGAACGCCGCTTCCGAATCGTAGCCAACCTGCTCGGCCACCGCGGCCAGCGGCCTGCCGCCGCCGAGCAGTTCCTTGGCGGCGATCTGCAGGCGCCAGTGCGCGAGGTATTGCATGGGCGGCTGGTCGAGCAGGTCGGTGAAGCGCTGCGCCAGCGCCGAGCGCGACAGGCCAACCTTACGCGCGAGTTCGTCCACGGTCCAGGGATAGCCGGGCTGCGCATGCAACAGCGCGAGCGCGCGGCCGACGAAGCGGTCGCGCACGCCGGACAGCCAGCCTTTGCGGTCGGCGGGCAGGGTGTCGATGCAGCGGCGCACCGCTTCCACGAACAGCAGCTCGGACAGGCGCGCCAGCACGATGCTGCTGCCCGCGCGCCACTGCGCGGCTTCGGCGACGGCGAACTGCACCGAGGACTCGAGCCACGCGCTGCGCGGGTCGTTGCGCATGTCGATCTTGAAGATGCGCGGCAACGCCGCCAGCACGGGATTGCTCAGCGCGTCGTCGCAGGCAAGGAAGCCGCACACCACGCGGGTGCGGGCGCCGCCGCCGCCGTGGCTGAGCTTCAGGACTTCGCCGGGCACGGTTTCGAGCTGGCCGGACAGCAATGACGCGGACGCCACGGGCGGCAGGTCCAGCGCGCTGCCCATGGTGTGGGCCTCGCCCTGCGGCACCACCAGCAACTCGCCGGCCTGCACGTGCATCGCGGAGCAGGGGTCGTCGACCAGCCGCGCCCAGCAGTTGCCTTCGGTGACCAGGTGGTACGACACCACGCGTTCGCACTGGGGCAGGAACTCTGCGCAGATGGAGGCATCGGTCTGGCCGATCACGCTCCACGGCGCGGTGAACTCTGCGTTGAGAAAGACGGCGCCTCCGAGGCGTACCACACGGAGGACGTCGGATACCGCATCCATAGGCTGCGTTCCCGTCAGTGGCCGGGAGCCGGCAAGTTCCGGCGTCCCGCGCAAGAAAGCTGGACGCTCGATCATTCATCCGGTCCGGCATCGTGAAGATACTACACCCCGCGCCCCGGCAAATGACACCATCGCGGCGGCGCGCGGCGCAAACCTTTCCAGGAGGTGCAGCATGCGTAACGGTAACGCGTACCAGGGCCGCTGTTTTTGCGCAGCGGGGCAGTTGAGCCGRCTGCCCACGGCGGACGGCCTGCCCAAGCTGCGCGAGCCGATCGAGTTGCGCGAGTAGCGCGAGTCGCTCGAATCAGCGCGAGCCGCGTATCCGAATTGCAAGATCAGCCCCGGCGCCGGGCAAACGGCGTCATCACCAGCCGCCGGGCTGACTTTGCCCGCGGAAAACTCTGCAGGAGACCAGGTATGTCAGCCGTTCTTCCCATCACGCCCTCGTCCTCATCGTCCTCACCCGCGGTCGTGTCCGCGCCGCCGGTCGACCTCGCCGCCGTCAAGGGCCGCCAGCAGCTTGCCTGGTCCGCCGGCAACTACGCCGTCGTCGGCACCACGCTGCAGATCGTCGGCGAGAACCTGTGCGAGGCGCTGGACCTGCGCGCCGGCGCATCCGTGCTCGACGTGGCCGCCGGCAACGGCAATGCCACGCTGGCGGCCGCGCGCCGCTGGTGCGAGGTGACTTCCACCGACTACGTG
Organism: Cupriavidus sp. 05N40; assembly: GCF_056397305.1. Classification (NCBI taxonomy): domain Bacteria; kingdom Pseudomonadati; phylum Pseudomonadota; class Betaproteobacteria; order Burkholderiales; family Burkholderiaceae; genus Cupriavidus; species Cupriavidus sp. 05N40. Next base: position 39,614 of record NZ_JBFTND010000049.1, on the reverse strand, counting down.
GTATCGCTGCTCGACGCGGCGCGTGCGCGCGCGCAGGCCGAAGGCCACCAGGTCCGCTTCCAGGAGGCCGATGCGGAGAACCTGCCCTTCGCCGCGGCGAGCTTCGACGCGGTGCTTTCCACCTTCGGCGTGATGTTCACGCCGGATCAGGAGCGCGCCGCCGCCGAGCTGGCGCGCGTGTGCAAGCCCGGCGGCAAGATCGGCCTGGCCAACTGGACGCCCGGCAGCTTTATCGGGCAGGTGTTCAAGACCATCGGCAAGTACATTGCGCCCGCGGCGGGTGTGAAGTCGCCGGCGCTGTGGGGGACCGAGGCGCGGCTGCAGGAACTGTTCGGCGCGAGCGCGCGCGCGATCCGCGTGACGCAGCGCGAGTTCGTCTTCCGCTATCGCTCGCCCGCGCACTGGATCGAGGTGTTCCGCACCTACTACGGTCCGATGCACAAGGCATTCGGCGCGCTGGATGCAGCACAGCAGGCGGCATTCGCCGAAGACCTGCGCGTGCTGATGCGCGATCGCAACCGCTCGGGCGATCACACGCTGGTACTGCCATCCGAGTACCTGGAAGTGGTGATCGAGCGGGCCTGAGCCTGGCGCCGGGCCGCGGGCGGCTTCAGGCCCGGCCGCGCTGCCGCGCGCGCGTGGCCAGCGCCTGCGCGAGCAGCTCGTAGCCGCTCACCAGCACGATTCCCGCCAGCACGAGCAGCGCGCCCGCCAGGAAGTCCGGCTCGAGCGTCTCGCCGAGCAGCCATGCGCCGAAGCCCACGCCGAACAGCGGCGTCATGAAGGAGAACACGCCCAGCCTGGAGGCGAGATACTTGCGCAGCAGCCAGAACCAGGTCAGGAAGCTGGCGAAGGACACCACCAGCGCCTGGAAGGCCAGGCTGCCCCAGGCCAGCGCAGTCGGATTGAAGCTGGCCTGGCCGAGGACGGCGGCTGCCGGCAGCAACAGCAGGAAGGCGCCGGCCAGCTGGTAGAGCAGGGTCTGCGTGGCCGGCGCGCGGGCCAGGCTGGAGCAGCGGATCATCACCGTGGTGGCGCCCCAGGCCAGTCCGGCCAGCAGGCCGAGCAGGTCGCCGAGCAGCATGTTCGCCGCATCGCCGCTCGCATCACCGCCCGCGTTGCCGCCCATGAAGGCGAGGGCGATGCCGGCAAAGGCCAGCGCGATGCCGGCCCACTGCGGCACGCGCAGGCGCTCGGCCGGCAGCTTCCAGTGCAGGCCGAGCGCGGCGAAGATGGGCGCCGTGTAGAGAAAGACCACCATGTGCGAGGCAGTGGTCAGGCGCAGCCCTTCGCCGACCAGCAGGTATTCCAGCGCGAACAGGCCGCCGACCACGGCGCCCGGGCCCCAGGTGCCGTCGCGCGGGAACAGGCGTTCGCCGCGCCGCGCCATCAGCAGCGCCACCAGCACCGCGGCAATGCCGGAGCGCAGGGCGATCTGGAGCAGGGGCGAGATATCACGCSCCACTGCCTTCAGTGCCACTTGCTGCAGGCCCCATACCAGGCACAGCACCAGCATCAGGCCAATGGCCTGTGCGTCGACCGGTTTTCGTGAGTCCAAGATGCGCGCGTCCGTGTTCTGGTGAGGTGAGGCTGGATTATGGGCCTGGCGGTTTTTCTTGATATAGTGAAAACCAGTCAATCCATGCCGCCATCCGGCCATGTTCGCTGCCTGCGCGCGCTGGAGGCCGACCCCGGCGACAACCGCGCGCTGCCCGAACTGGCGCACGCGGCCAATACCACGGAGCGCACGCTGGCGCGGCGCTGCCGGCGCGACCTGGGCATGTCGTTCGCCGAGTGGCGCCAGCGCATGCGCGTGCTCAAGGCAATGTCGTTGCTGGAGGCGGGCCGCACGGTCGAGGCCATCGCGCTGGACCTGGGCTACGGCAGCGCGTCGGCCTTTATCTCGATGTTCCGCCGGATGATGGGCGTGACGCCCGACGAATTCCGCCGCGGCGCAGCCGCCAGGGCGCGCGGGGCGCAGTGAGGCCGCACGGCCCTCAGGCGCCTTCGCAGATGATGGCGGTGATCAGCGGTGCGGCATGCTCGGCGCGCGCCTTGCTGCCCGCCGCGCTCAATGCCTTGGCGATGGCGTCCGTATTGCCCACCACCGCCACGCCGTAGAGCGGCTTGTCCAGCGGCGTGCCCTTGCCGGCCTTGAACAGCGAATCGCGCGGCTGGTAGCCGAATACCGCGAACACGCTGCGGCCAAGCACCGTCATGCCGGCGTCGCTGGTCGGCCAGAAGGCATTGACCGAATTGTCCTCCACGCGCATGGGGCTGGCGTCGATCAGGCGCTGCTGCTGCAGCGTGGCGACGAACTTGTGGGGGGTGTCGCCGCACGCCAGCATGGTGTCGAGCGGGGCGGCGCTGCCGAGTGCTGGCACGGCTGCCAGCAGCGCGGCGAGTAGCGGATATCTCATGATGGGCGCTACTTTAACCTGCCTCGCCGCGCGCCGCCGGGCCATGCTCACGACCCTGCTCACTGCATGGCCTTCAGGTCGCCGATGCGCACCAGCATCTCGGTGAACATCTGCATGTCCAGGTCGAGGTCGGTCACCTCCTTGTACTCCTTGGCGTTGTGGGCGGTGTATTTCTTGCCCGGCATGGCGGGGCCGAAGTTGATCGCGTTGGGCATCAGCTTGGCCGTGGTGCTGCCGGCCGTGGGCACGGGGCGCGCTTCCAGCCCGGTGGTGTCGCCGAAGATGTTGAGCAGCGTGGACAGCCACGCGCCCTTGGGGTCGCGCGCCATCCAGTTGCCCTGGTCATGGCTGATGCTCAGCGTGGTGTGGCTGGCGGCGGCCCAGGCGTTGATCTTCGCGGCCACGGCCGCGCTCAGCGCCTCGGGCGTGCTGCCGCGCGGCATGCGTACGTTGGCGGTGACTTCGAGCTGCCCGTCCTTTTCGCGCGCCAGGTTGGGCGAGATGGTCAGCGGGCCCATGAAATCGTCCTTGTAGGCCACGCCCATCTTCTCGCCGAGGTAGTCCAGGCCATACAGGTCTTCCAGGTACCAGGCGGCGCGGGCGTAGTGGTTGTCGGCCAGCGGCACGCCGGATTCGCGCAGGAACAGCGCCAGGCGCGGCAGCGGGTTGACGCCTTCCTCGGGGCGCGAGCCATGCGCGGAGCTGCCGGTGACCTTGACTTCGAGGCTGTCGCCGGACTGGCTGATGTCGATGCTGAACCTGCCTTGCGCCGCGTACTTTGCGATAAAGGGGGCGCGCGCCGCTTCGAGGCGGGTCCGCGCGGCGGTCAGGTCGCCGCCCTTGAGCTGCGCGCTGGCGGTCTGCGGCACGGCATTGGCGGCCGCCGCGCCGCTCATGGCGACGATGGCGGTGGTCTTGCCGTCGGCGGGCTGCACGGGAAAGAACACCTTCAGCGCGCCCGAACCCTTCTCCGCCACCACGGCGGGGTATTTGCTGTCGAGCACGATATTGTAGGCGGGCAGCGTGGTGCGCTGCTGGTAGTACTTCATGCCGTCGCCGCCGGTTTCCTCGGTGGTCTCGATCATCAGGCGGATGGTGCGGTCGAGCTTCAGGCCGCTGTCCTTCACGGTCTTCATGGCGTACAGCACGGTGGCGATCGAGCCCTTGTCGTCGATGGTGCCGCGGCCATAGAGGTAGTCGCCCACGCGCGTGACCTTGAACGGATCGAGCCTGGTGCCGTCGTCGAGCACCCATTCGCTTGCCACCGCCGGCACCACGTCGGCATGCGTCAGCAGCCCGAACGTCTCCTTGCCGCGGCCCGGCAGCGTCACCTCGAACACGCGGTTGTCCACGTTGCGGAACTGCAGGCCGAAGTCCTTCGCCATGTCTTCGACCAGCTTGCCGAAGGCGATGATGTCGGGGTTCTCGTGCTGGGGGATCTTGTCGTCGCGCACGGTACGCAGTGCCACCATGCGTTCGATGGCGCCGAGCACGGCATCGTGGTTGTGCAGGCGGTTRTACACGCCGAGCAGGCGGCCGATATTGGTCAGGTCGTCGCCGCGCAGCGGCTGGTGCTTGCGATAGGCCGCCACGCTGCGCGCCAGCATCGGGTCGGCCTTGACCGCCTGGTCGAGGAAGGCGTCGAGGCTGGCCTGCGCCTTGCCGGTCTGCGCCGCGACCAGGGCATCGAGCGCGGGCTTCTTCAGCGTGTCGGCGAAGGCGTGCGGGGCCGCCGCCAGCGATAGCAGGAGAAGGGGCGCGAGGACGGAGGAGCGTTTCATGGGCAGGGCCTGTCTGGGGCGTGGCGGAAAACGCGCGATATTCGCACGAGCCGGCGCGCCGGCGCAAATGCGGTTTTCCCTGCAGTGATGTTCCTCCGCGCCCTCAGCCCGCCTGGTGCCCGGGTGCAGGCTTCCTGCCGATCAGGAAACGCACGCCATCCGGGCCGTAGCGCTCGGCGTGCGCCTCGTTGGCCTGCAGTTGGAAGGTGTCTCCTGCCCGGTAGGCCCGTTCCTCGCCCCCGATGGCCAGGTAGAGCACGCCCTCCAGGATCAGTGCCCTGGCTTCGAACGGATGCGTGTGGACCGGCATGGAGCCGTTGGGCTCGCGCGTGACCGTCGTGACCTCCTGGAAGCCGTCGCGGGCGAGGGCGCTGGTGAATGCATCGTGTTCCATGATGTCTCCGGCCTGGCGGACCGGCGCTGCGATCGGGGCAAGGCAATGGGGAATGGGGCTGGTGCCCTTGAATATAGGCGCTATCGATCCCGGCGCAAACGCGCGCCTTTGCTGCATTTGCCCGGCGCCCGGGACCGGCGCGCCGGCCGGCATGGCGCGCTTGCTGTCATGGGCATGCCGCGCGGTGCGGCAGATGCATCACCTGCCGCCGCGGCGCCATGGTCCTCGATCCAGGCGGCTACCGCACACAACGCCAGCCTCGCGGGCCGCATCGGGGTAATGCGAACCGCCAGACCTCGGTAGAATCGGTCAACCCACCCGCGCGGCAGTGCGCCGCAGGCACGCCCGCGGCACTAAAGGAACGAGACAAGATGAGCAACGAGAATTCCTCCCCTTCCGCATCCGCCGCCGCCCCGGCGGACGGCAAGCCGGTCCTTGAATATCCCTGTGGCGACGCCCCGGCGCCCGGCAGCGTGAAGGAGATCGTGCCCGGCCTGCTGTGGATCCGCATGCCGATGCCGTTCGCGCTGAGCCATATCAACCTGTGGGCGGCGCGCGACGGCAGCGGCTGGGCGGCGTTCGACGCCGGGCTGCAGACCAGCGAGACCGCCGCCGGCTGGCGCGATCTGTTCGCGAAGGACGGCGCGCTGGCCGAAGGGCTGACCCGGCTGTTCGTCACCCATATGCACCCCGACCATATCGGCATGGCCGGCTGGCTCACCCGCAAGTTCGCCTGCCGGCTGTGGATGACGCGCCTGGAATACCTGAACTGCCGCGTGCTGGCGGCGGACACCGGGCGCGAGGCGCCGGAGGACGGCGTGCGCTTCTACCGCCGCGCCGGCTGGGACGACAACGCCATCGAGGGCTACCGTGCGCGCTTCGGCGGCTTCGGCAAGTTCGTCCATGCGCTGCCGGACAGCTACCGCCGCCTGCGCGATGGCGAGACGCTGCAGATCGGCGAGCACGCGTGGCGGGTGGTGGTGGGCAACGGCCATTCGCCCGAGCATGCCTGCTTCTACAGCGAGGCCTTGAAGGTCCTGATCAGCGGTGACCAGATCCTGCCGCGCATCTCGTCCAACGTCTCGGTCTTTCCCACCGAGCCGGATGCCGACCCGATGGGCGACTGGCTGGCCTCGCTCGCCAAGCTGCGGCGCGAGGTGCCGGACGATGTGCTGGTGCTGCCGGCCCACAACGAGCCGTTCCGCGGCCTGCACGCCCGCATCGACCATCTGGAGCGCAGCCAGCACGCGGCGCTGGACCGGCTGCGCCAGGCGCTGGGAGAGCCCAAGCGGGCGGTGGACGTATTCGGCCAGCTATTCTCGCGGCCGATCGGCGCGGAGCCGGGGCTGCTGGGCATGGCGACCGGGGAGAGCATCGCGCACCTGAACTACCTGCTGCACCGGGGCGAGGCGGTCATGCAGGCGGGCGAGGACGGCGTCGCGTGGTATCGCGCGGCGTGAGCCGCGACTGAGCGCCCCGGGCCGCCCCGGGCTGCGCTACCAGGCCGCCACCGTGGGCAGGTGCCAGTCGTTCCACACCGCCAGCAGGCGCAGCGTGAAGCAGGCCCCTTCTCGGCGCCCGCCACGGCAAACAGCGACAGGCCTGCCGCGTCGAGCAGGACAGGCAGCAGGCCGGCAAAATCCTGCGCGGCCGAGTGGAAGACGAAGGCCGCGGCGCCGGTCAGCATGGCGAGCGCGGGATAGCGCCAGTCCCGGATCGCGTTGGGCGGGGCCGCGCCGATCAGCAGGTCGCGGAGGATGCCGCCGCCCACTGCCGTCACCAGCGAGACCACCACCACGCCGAGCAGGTCCAGCCCGTGCCGCATGCCGCTGATGGCGCCTTCCAGCGCAAACACGGTGGTGCCGGCAAGATCGGCTGCCAGCACGACGACTTCGGCTTTTGTTCTCATTGTGTGCGGATGACGTGGGTAGCGTAGGCAGCATACTGGCCGCCGCGCCGGCGCGCCAGCGTATGAGCGCGGCGGCGCGGCGGTGTGGCTTCGCGCCGACGCCCCGGCGTGCGCGCCGGCCGCGCCGGCCGCGCCGGCCGCAATACGCGCAGCCCATCGCATCCTGCGCGGCGATCTCCCGCCGGTCCAGGTCGCGCTCGCGCACATCCAGCACGTGATCTGGAGCCTGCGCGGAAACAGCGCAGGCTCAGGCCGCGCTCAGTCCTCGGCCACGAACCCCGTGGCTTCCACGATGGGCTTCCACGCGGCGCGCTCGATCTGGATGCGGTGGCGCGCTTCCTGCCCGGACTTGGGCGCCACTTCCAGCCCCAGCGCTTCGAGCTTGGCGGCGGTGGCGGCATTGCCCGAGGCGGCGATGAACATCTTCTCCACCCTGGCCACCACGTCCGGCTGCGTGCCGGCCGGCAGGAAGGCGCCGTACCAGCTGGTGGCGTACTCGTACTGGCTGAAGCCCTGCTCCTTCATGGTGGGCACTTCCGGCAGCGCCTTGGCGCGGCGCGTGCCGCTCACGCCCAGGAACTGCAGCTTGCCGCCCTTGTACAGCGGCATCATGCTGGCCACCGCATCCCAGCCGATCGACACATTGCCGCTGATCACGTCCACCAGCATCGGCGACGCGCCGCGGTAAGCCGCCGGCGTGATGGCAATCCCGGTGGCCTTGCCCAGCGCCACGGTGCCGAGGTGGCCGGCGCTGCCGATGGTGGCCAGGCCAAGGCTGGCGCCGCCCGGGTTGCGGCGCGCCCATTCCACGTACTCCTTCATGTTCTTGTACGGCTGCTGCGCGCCGGCCGCCACCACGGTGGGCACGTCGGTCAGCACGGCGGCGGGGACGAGGTCCTTGTCGGCGTCGTAGCCGAGCTTCTTGTACGTGAGCGGGAAGATGGTGAACAGCGGCGACGGACCGATGAACACMGTCTTGCCGTCGGGCTTGGCGCGCTTGACGTAATCCAGCGCCAGCCGCGCGGAGGCGCCGGGACGGTTCTCCACGATCACGGTGCCGTGCCCGTCCTGGCGCAATTGCTCGGCATAGAGCCGGGCCAGGCTGTCGGCCGCGCCGCCGGGCGCATAGCCGACGATGATGCGCATCGGCTCGCCCGAATCCGCCGCGGACGCCGGGCGGGGCAGGGCCAGCACGGCAACGGCGCAGGCCGACAGCGCCAGGGTGTGGAGCACGAGTTTGCGGCGGGAGGCTTGGATCATGGCGCGGGCGGGTTGTGTCATTCGGGAGGGGGGAAGGGTACGGCTGGCGCCGGCGGCGGGCCGGCGCGCGGTCATGCCTGCGGCCACTGGCCGAGCAGGCCGTGCGCGGATTCGAACAGCGCGGCGGCGCGCAACAGCCCGGCATCGCCGCGGAACTGCCCGACCAGCTGGAAGCCGATCGGCAGGCCGTCGCTGCCAAAGCCGCAGTGCAGGCTGATGGCGGGGTGGCCGGTCATGTTGAACGGCATGGTCCACGGGAACCAGTGCGCGCGCACGTTCTCATAGGCCTGGCCGTCGATGTCGATGGTGCCGAACAGGTCCTGCCCGATGGGCAGCGCGGTGCGCGTGAGCGTGGGCATGGCGAGGAAATCGCCGCGCGCCAGCAGGGCCTGCACGCGCTGGAACAGCTGCGAGCGGTCGAACATGGCCTGCTGGTACTCCACGCCGCTGACCTGCGCGGCCGATGCCACTTGCCTGAGGAAGGTGGCGCTGAGCTGCTCGCCGTGCTCGGCGGCGATGGCGGCGAAGCGCGCGCGCCAGACCGTATGGTTGATGGCCCGCCAGATCGGTTCCACGTCGAAGCCTTCGCCGGAGAACGCCTCCAGTTCCGCGCCCAGGCCGGCCAGCTTCGCCAGGCTGGCCTCGAACGCGCGCGCCACTTCGGCCGCTACCGGCCGTCCCGGCGGCGCCAGGCAGTAGAGGATGCGCTTGCCGCGCAGGTCGCCCTGCGCCTGCGCCGCGCCCGCGTAGTCGGGCTTGGGCACGCCGATGGACCACGGATCGCAGGCATGCTCGCCGGCCATGGCCTGCATCATCAGGCCGGTGTCGGCCACCGTGCGCGTGGTCGGGGTGACATAGGTCTGGTTGCCAAACAGGTCCTGGGCCTGGCTGTGCGGAATCACGCCGTTGCTCTGCTTGATGCCGACCACGCCGTTGCACGCCGCGGGAATGCGCGTGGAGCCGCCGCCGTCGGTGGCCACCGCCAGCGGGGCGATGCCGCTGGCCACCGCCACCGCCGCGCCGCCGCTGGAGCCGCCGCTGGTGCGCGCGGCGCTCCAGGCGTTGCGGGTGCGGCCGAACAGCGGCGAGTCGGTCAGGCATTTCGAGCCGAACTCGGGCGTGGTGGTCTTGCCGATCAGGATGGCGCCTTGCTCGCGCAGGCGCGCCACCGCGACGGCGTCGGTGTCGGGGATGTTGTCGCGGTAGGGCGCCACGCCGAAGGTGGTGCGCACGCCTCGCGTGTTGACCAGGTCCTTGGCCGTGAAGGGGATGCCGTGCAGCAGGCCCAGCGGCTTGCCGGCCATGACCGCCTGCTCGGCCGCGCGGGCCGCGTCCATGGCCTGGTCGGCGCACAGCGTGATAAAGCAGTTCAGTTCGGGCTGCAGGCGCGCCGCCCGTTCCAGCACCGCTTGCACGAGTTCTACCGGGGAGATCTCCTTGCGCGCGATGYGGCCTTGGAGTTCGGTGGCGGACAAGAAGCAAAGCGCATCGCTCATCGGCGGGCGTCTCCAGATAATGTCTCGGAGCGGATCGAAGGCACCGCCATGGCGCGGCCGCGGTGTGACGGTCGCGCCATTAATCGCGGCATCAATCGGGCGTCAATCGGGCGTCAATCGGGCGTCAATCGGGCGTCAATCGGGCGTCAATCGCGCCATTGGTTTTTGGATCCAGAATCCATTCTTTGCAGCTATAGTAGACGTGTGTCATGCGCTTGTAAACCGCGCCGACAAACTCCGGAGTTTCACTGCGCCGCGGCGCTCAGAGAGGCAAATGGCAGAAACGTTCGAATGGCAGGGGCGCACGCGCCTGGTGGAAGAGGTGGCACAGGTGCTGCGCCAGCGGATCTACCGGGGCGTCTATCYGCCCGGCAAGGCGCTGCGCCAGGTGGAGATTTCCGAAGACCTCAAGATCAGCCGCACGCCGCTGCGCGAGGCCCTGCGCATGCTGGAGCGCGAAGGCCTGGTCAGCGCCGAGACCGCGCGCGGCGTCACCGTGGTCAGCGCGGACTTCCGGCAGCTGATGGATGCCTACGCCTTGCGGGAGGTCATCGACGGCCTGGCCGCGCGGCTGGCGGCCGCCCGCGCGGGCAAGCTGGCCGGCGCGCCCTTGCGCGCCATCATCGGCACGCAGCGGGGCAGCCTCGCGCCATGGCAGCCCGAGGTCTATACGGCTGCCAACGTGGAGTTCCACACCGCGATCATCGGCCTGGCATCGAACGAGTACCTGGCGCGGCAGGTGCCCATCGTGCATATGACATCGCAGGTGTTCGCGCCCAGGATCGTGTTCGCGCAGGACCGCGCGCTGGCCGCCATCGGGGAACACGAGCAGATCGTGGCCGCCATCGAGAGCGCGGACGGCGACCAGGCGGAGTATCTGGCCAGGCTGCACATCCGTAACTCGATGGCGCGGCTCAAGGTGCTGGCACGGTCCGCCACGGACGAAAGCGCGGCGACGGGGTCCTGACGGCTGCGTTGCCGGGCCCCTGGCGGGAGAGAGCGCTCAGGGCTGCTGGCCTTCCAGCGTCGGCGGGGTATCCTGGCGCAAGGCCGGGTGATGACGGCTGACGCTTCTCGCCCCGATCAGCACTGCCAGCAGGAACGCCAGGATATATGCAGCAAAGGTGATTGCTTCCATGGTTGACCCTCTCCACTCGCCGTTGTTCTGTTTCTTCTGGTGAGCGACAAGTATGCGTAGGGGCGCACATGCCTGGATACCACTCGGCAGTGGGGGATACGGGTCAGATCGTGCGATTTTCTGACCCGTTCGGGGGAAAAATGCGGCTAAAACCGTAAATCTTCGTGTCGGCGGTGTGAGCCGGCAGGGGCGGCGCTCCGCAAGGACCGGCCGCCGCCCCGAGGCCGGCAACCCGGCTTCAGATTGCGCTCTGCTGCACGGCGCCGGTGGCGAAGAAGCGCTGCAGGTTCTCGAACACCAGGTTGGCCATGGCAATGCGGGTTTCATTCGTGCCGCTCGCGATATGCGGCAGCAGCACGACGTTGTCCAGCGCGAACAGCGCCTGGGGGACCTGCGGCTCGTTCTCGWASACGTCCAGCCCSGCSCCGGCGATGCGCTTGTKSRYCAGCGCRTCSACCAGCGCSGCYTCGTCSACCACGGTGCCGCGCGCGATATTGATCAGGAAGCCCTGCGGGCCGAGCGCCTCGAGCACGCTGGCCGACACCAGGTGGCGGGTTTCCGGGCCACCGGCGGTGGCGATGACGAGGAAGTCCGCCCACTCGGCCAGCGCCGCCAGCGACGGCTCGTGGCGATAAGGCACGTCGCCCGCCGGGCGGCGGCTGTGGTAGCTCACCTCCATGTCGAAGCCCAGCCCGCGCCGCGCGATCACGCGGCCGATGCGCCCCATGCCGATGATGCCCATGCGCTTGCCGCTCACGCGGGTGGTCAGCGGGAACTGGGCCTTGGGCCATTCGCCGCGCCGCACGAAGCGGTCTGCCGCGCTGAAGCCGCGCGCCACGTCCATCAGCAGGCCGAAGGCGGTGTCGGCCACGCAGTCGTTGAGCACGTCCGGCGTATAGCCGACGGCGATGCCGCGCTTGCGGGCAGCGTCCAGGTCGATCTTGTCGAGCCCCACGCCAAAGCTGGAGATGACCTTGAGCGCCGGCATGGCGGCCATCATGGCGTCGTCGGCGCCGATCGCCGCGCGCGTGGTCATGGCGGTGAACTCGCCGCCGCGGGCGGCCAGGAATGCCGCGGGATCGGTCTCGGCCCAGAACGGGTGGACGTCGTAGTGCTCGGCCAGGCTGGCTTCGAGCGCGGCCGGCAGGCGGCCGTGCTGGAGGAGGCGTTGTTTCATGAAGAGAGATCCCTTGTCGTTGATCGGGTTTGATGGGTTGGCGCCACCGTGGTGTCGATATGTTCAGTCTGCGCTGAGCTTGTTGTCCAGGATGATCCTGGCGTAGCGCTTGCGGTCGGTGGCGATCAGCTCGGCGAACTGCGCCGGCGTGCTGCCCACGGGGATGGCGCCCTGGGCGATCAGTTGCTCGCGCACCGCGGGCATGGCCACCACCTGCTTCACGCCGGCGGCGATCTTGTCGACGACCTCGGCGGGCGTGCCGGCCGGTGCCAGCAGCCCGACCCAAGATCCCGATTCGGCCCCGCTGATGCCGGTCTCGGCCAGCGTGGGCACGTCCGGCATGGCGGGCGAGCGCACCTTGCTGGTCACCGCCAGCGCACGCAGCTTGCCAGATTTCACATGGCCGGCGGTCTCCAGGATGGAGGCGAACAGCATGTCGACATTGCCCGCCATCAGGTCGCTCATGGCCGCGCCGCCGCCCTTGTAAGGCACGTGCAGCATATCAGTGCCGGTGGCGATCTTGAAGATCTCGGCCGACAAATGCGGCGAGCCGCCGCTGCCCGAGCTGGCGTAGGTGAGCTTGCCGGGCTGCGCCTTGGCCAGTGCCACCAGTTCCTTGGGCGTCTTGGCGGGCAGCTTGGGCGTGACCACGATGGCAAACGGCAGCTCGGCCATCAGGCTGACCGGCACCAGCGCGCCGGGATCGTAGCTCAGTTTCTTGTAGAGCGTGGGGTTGATCGACTGCGTGCCGACATTGCCGGCCACCAGCGTGTAGCCATCCGGCCTGGCCCGCGACACCAGCTCCAGCCCGACGTTGCCGGCCGCGCCGGGGCGGTTGTCCACCAGCACCGGCTGGCCCCACAGTTGCGACAGCCGCAGCGCCACCAGGCGCGTGCCCACGTCGGTGCCGCCACCCGGGGCGAAGGGCAGGATGATGGTGACGGGCTTGGTCGGCCAGGCAGCGCCAGGCTGGGCCTGCGCGGCGGGCACGCAGGCGCTCGCGGCCAGGGCGATCAGCAGCGCGCGGCGGCGCAGCGAGGGGGGTGTGAAGGGGCGCATCTTGTCTCTCCGTCTATGCTTGCTGACAACCGGTCTGACAACCGGTCTGACAACCAGTCGCTGGTTGCGTGAAGGCCGGGCTGGTCCTTACTCGGGCTGGATGCCGGCATCCTTGGCCACCTTGGCCCACTTGCCCATTTCCACCTGCACGAAGCTGCCGAACTGCGCGGGCGTGCCGCCGGCCGGCTCGATGCCTGCGTGCTGCAGGCGCTCGCGCAGGTCGGGCGCGGCCAGGGCCTTGTTGATCTCGGCGTTGAGCTTGTCGATCACCGCCTTTGGCGTGCCGGCCGGGGCGAGCACGCCGCCCCAGGTGCTGGTCTCGTAGCCGGGCAGGCCGGCTTCGGCCATGGTCGGCACCTGCGGCGCGATCGACGAGCGCCTGGCGGTGGTCACCGCGAGCGGGCGCACCTTGCCGGCCTTCACCTGCGGGCCGATCGCGGCCACGGTATCGAACATCAGCGACACGCGCCCGCTGGTCAGGTCCGGATGCGCCAGCGTGCTGCCCTTGTAGGGGATGTGGATCATGTCGATGCCAGCCATGCTCTTGAACAGCTCGCCGGAGAAATGCGGCGCGCCGCCCGAGCCGCTCGACGCGAACGACAGCTTGCCCGGATTGGCCTTGCCATAGGCGATCAGTTCCCTGACCGTCTTCGGCGGCAGCGAGGGCGACACCACCAGCATCAGCGGCACCACGTGGGTCAGCGCCACCGGCTCGAAGCTCTTGAGCGTGTCGAACGGCAGCTTCTTCACCATGCTGGGATTGATGGCGTGGCTGCTGGCCACCAGCGCCAGCATGTAGCCATCGGGCGGGGCCTTGGCGACGAGGTCGGTGCCGATGATGCCGGTGGCGCCGGGCCGGTTGTCCACCACCACCGGCTGACCCCAGTCCTCGGTCATCTTCTGGCCCACCAGGCGCGCCACCAGGTCGATGGCGCCGCCGGGCGAGGCGGGCACGACGATGGTGATGGACTTGGTCGGGAAACTGGTCTCGGCGGCGTGCGCGGCGGCCGTCAGCGCCACTGCCGCGACGGCGCCCGCAAGTGTGCGGAGGATGGGGTGGGGGTGATGCTGCATAGTGTCTCCTGCCGTGTTTTTGTGGCTTGTATGGTGGTGTTGCGGTGACTGCGTTGTTTCCTTTGCGGTGGACAGAGGGCTTGGGCTCGTGCAAGCCCAAGCCCAAGCCCTCTCCCCGGCCCCCCTCCCAGGCGCGGGAGCGGGAAGCAAGCCAGCGGTGCCGCTGCGCCGTGCCGCCGTATCAGTCCGCCGTCGCGCCCGATTTCTTCACCAGCTCGGCCCAGCGCGGGATTTCCTTGCTCATGAACGTGGCCAGCTCGGCCGGGCTGCTGCCCACCACTTCCATGCCGAGCTGCTGCGTCATCCGTTGCTGCACGGCCGGCTGCTTCAGGGCACGCACGACTTCGGCATTCAGCCGCTGCACGATGTCCTTGGGGGTGCCGTGCGGAGCGTAGAGCGCCTGCCATGACACCATCTCGAAGCCAGGCACGCCGGCTTCGGCCATGGTCGGCACACCGGGCGCCAGCGCCGAGCGCTTCGGCGAAGTCACGGCCAGTGCGCGCAGGCGGCCGGCCTTGATCATGGCGTCGCCCGCGGTGAGCTGGTCGAACAGGAAGGGCACCAGGCCCGAGGCCACGTCCTGGATCGCCTGCGGGCTGCCCTTGTACGGCACATGGGTCATCGGCACCTTGATCAGCTCGGAGAACAGTTCCCCGGCCAGGTGCGTGGAGGTGCCCGCGCCGGACGAGGCAAAGCTGAGCTTGCCGGGTTGCTTCCTGGCGTAGGCGATCAGCTCCTGCACGTTCTTCACCGGCAGCTTGGCGTCGACCATCAGTACGTTGGGTACGTAGGCGATCAGGCTGATTGGCTCGAAATCCTTGACCGGATCGTAGGAGAGGTTCTTGTAGAGGCTGGGGTTGATGGCGTGCGTGCTGATGGTGCCGCCGAACAGCGTGTAGCCGTCGGGCTTGGCGCGCGCCACATAGCCCGCACCCACCGCGCCGGCCGCGCCGGGGCGGTTTTCCACCACCACCGGCTGGCCCAGCGCCTTGGAGATTTCCTGGCCGATGGTGCGCGCGACGATATCGGTCGAGCCGCCCGCGGCGAACGGCACGACCCAGGTGATCGGGCGCGAGGGCCATTTGTCCTGCGCTTGCGCGGCGCCGCCGAATGCGCCGAGCGTGCCCAGGGTGGCCAGCGCGCAGGCGGCGCCGGCGCGGCGCAATGCGCTTCGCTTGCTGTGATTCATCGTGTCTCCGTCGTTGGCCGCCTTGCCCCGGCGTGTGCGGGGCGGCGGTCTCTTGCGTTTGTCCGCGCTTGTGTGCGCGGCCGTGGAAGTCCTAGCGGCCGTTCGCCTCGCGCCAGGCGGCGAAGTCCAGCCGGCTTTGCTCCTGCGTCGGCGGATAGAGGCCGATGATGGAGCGGCCCTTGTCGACTTCCTCRGTGACGAAGTCTTCGAACGCGGTCATCTCCACGGCCTCGGCCGCGATCTCGTCGGCCAGGTGGCGCGGGATCACGATCACGCCCTCCGCATCGCCCACCATCACGTCGCCGGGGAACACGGCCACGTCGCCGCAGCCGATCGGGCCGTTGATCTCGATGGCCTGGTGCAGCGTGAGGTTGGTCGGCGCGGACGGGCGGTGGTGGTACGCGGGCATGGCCATGCGAGCGATTTCCGGCGAGTCGCGGAAGCCGCCGTCGGTCACCACGCCGGCCGCGCCGCGCCGCATCAGGCGCGTGATCAGGATCGAGCCGGCCGAGGCCGCACGCGCGTCCTTGCGGCTGTCGATCACCAGCACGGCGTCCGGCGGGCATTGCTCGACGGCCTGGCGCTGCGGATGGGCCGGATCCTGGAACACCGTGATCTGGTTGAGGTCTTCGCGCGCCGGGATGTAGCGCAGCGTGAAGGCCTCGCCGACCATGTTGGCGCCTTCCGGGTTGAGCGGATGCACGTCCTGGATGAACTGGTTGCGCAGGCCGCGCTTGAACAGGGCGGTGCACAGGGTCGCGGTGCTGACGGTCTTGAGCAGGTCGCGGGTTTGCTGGCTGAGCGGGTTGGCTTGGGTCATGGCGTCAGGTCAGTAGATGCTGGGCTCGCCGGTGGGCGCGCCGAAGTCGGTTTGCAGGAAGTCGAAGTCGCAGCCGTCGTTGGCCTGGCGGACATGCTTGGAGAACATCCAGCCATAGCCGCGCTCGAAACGCGGTGGCGGCGGCGTCCACTCGGCGCGGCGGCGCGCCAGTTCTTCGTCGGACACCTCCAGGTGAATGCTGCGGCGGTCGATGTCCACGGAGATCATGTCGCCGGTGCGCACCAGCGCGAACGGGCCGCCGACATACGATTCGGGCGAGACGTGCAGGATGCAGGCGCCGTAGCTGGTGCCGCTCATGCGCGCGTCGGACATGCGCAGCATGTCGCGCACGCCTTGCTTGACCAGCTTCTTGGGGATCGGCAGCATGCCCCATTCCGGCATGCCCGGGCCGCCCTGCGGGCCGGCGTTGCGCAGGATCAGGATGTGGTCGGCGGTGACGTCGAGATCGTCGCGCTCCACCGCTTCCTTCATCGACGGGTAGTCGTCGAACACCAGCGCCGGGCCGGTGTGCTTGAAGAAGCGTGGCTCGCAGGCGCTGGGCTTGATGACGCAGCCGTCCGGCGCGATATTGCCCTTGAGCACGGCCAGCGCGCCTTCCTGGTACAGCGCGTTCTCCGGCGTACGGATGACGTCGTCGTTGTAGACCTCGGCGCCGGCGATGTTCTCGCCCAGCGTGCGCCCGGTGACGGTCAGCGCGCTCAGGTCCAGCTTGTCGCTGATGCGGTTCATCAGCGCGGGCAGGCCGCCGGCGTAGAAGAAATCCTCCATCAGGTACTTGTCGCCGCTGGGCCGGATATTGGCGATCACCGGCACGCGCCGGCTGGCCGCGTCGAAGTCTTCCAGGCCGATCTCGCAACCGGCGCGGCGCGCCATGGCGATCACGTGGATGATGGCGTTGGTGGAGCAGCCCATCGCCATGGCCACCGCGATGGCGTTCTCGAACGAGGCGCGCGTCTGGATCTGCTGCGGGGTCAGGTCTTCCCACACCATGTCGACGATGCGGCGGCCGGCCTCGGAACACATGCGGATATGGTTGGCGTCGGCGGCGGGAATCGACGAGGCGCCCGGCAGCGTCATGCCGATGGTCTCGGCGATGGCGGTCATGGTGCTGGCCGTGCCCATCGTCATGCAGGTGCCGTGGCTACGGGCGATGCCGCCCTCGATGCCGATCCATTCGGTCTTGCTGATATTGCCGGCGCGGCGCTCGTCCCAGTATTTCCAGGCGTCCGAGCCGGAGCCCAGCACGTTGCCCTTGTAGTTGCCGCGCAGCATCGGGCCTGCGGGCACGTAGATGGCCGGCACGCCGGCGCTGGACGCGCCCATCAGCAGGCCCGGCGTGGTCTTGTCGCAGCCGCCCATCAGCACGGCGCCGTCGATGGGGTGGGAGCGGATCAGCTCCTCGGTCTCCATCGCCAGCATGTTGCGGTAGAGCATGGTGGTCGGCTTGACCGAGCTTTCGGACAAGGAAATGGCGGGCAGCTCGATGGGGAAGCCGCCGGCCTGCAGGATGCCGCGCTTGACGTCGTCAACGCGCTGCTTGAAGTGCGAGTGGCAGGGGTTGATGTCGGACCACGTGTTGATGATCGCGATGATCGGGCGGTCCAGCCACTCGTCGGGCGAGTAGCCCATCTGCATGATGCGGGAGCGGTGGCCGGAGGAACGCAGGTCGTCAGGAGCGAACCAGCGCGCGCTGCGCAAAGTCTCGGGCGTCTTCTTTCGTGACGTCATTGTCTCTTCCACGGATGTTGTTATGGGGCCTCCACCCGGAGTGGAGGTATGACATCTGATATCGATGGAGCCAATTAAAGCACTAATATATTAGTGTGTCAAACCAGGAAAGTTTCCACTAGAATGCGGGGCAGGGCGCCTCGCCGCCGGTGTACGTGGCCGCATGAACCATAAGTGCACCACAGTGCGCCGCGCTGCGGCCCCGCTTTTCGCCAAACCTGATATTCCGGAGACGCATACCGCCGCCGGAGAAAGATCGCCGCTACCCCGATGGAAGCCACCGCCCCGCAAATCCAGTTCCAGTTCGACCGCACGCGCCATGCCGCGCCGCAGGTGTTCGAGCACATGCGGGACCTGATCATCTCGATGACGCTGACGCCCGGCACCGTGCTGTCGCGCACCGATCTCGCCGCGCAGTACGGCATCAGCCAGACGCCGGTGCGCGACGCCCTCATGCGCCTGAGCGAAGAGGGCCTGGTCGATATCTTCCCGCAGCACGCCACCGTGGTCAGCCCCATCAGCATCGCGCTGGCCCAGCAGGCGCATTTCCTGCGCCGCTCGGTGGAGGTGGAGATCGTGCGCACGCTGGCCGAGGCGCCGGACCCGGCGCTGGTCGAGCGCCTGCGCCTGATGGTGGCGCGCCAGCAGGCGCTGCTGGCCGCCGAAGACTATGCCGAATTCTCCCAGTTCGACCAGGCTTTCCACCGCCTGATGTACGACGCCGCGCAGGTACCCGACCTGTGGCTGCTGGTGCGCCGGCAGAGCGGCCACCTGGACCGCCTGCGCCGCCTGCATCTGCCGATTCCCGGCAAGGCCAAGGCCGTGGTGGCGGACCATACCGCCATCGTCGATGCCATCGCGCGGGGCGATGCCGGCCAGGCGCAGGACTGCCTGCGCCGCCATCTCTCCGGCACGCTGGCCAATCTCGACGAGATCCGCGCGCGCTTCGAGGACTACCTGCAGTAGGTCCGCTTGCGGGCCGCTTCGCATCTCCGTACGCCCGCACCCCGCGCTTGCACGCGTGGATGGCGGCGCGCGTGGAGACGGGCGTCTATCCCTGCGTCCGCTGCCTGCTCGCATATGGCCCTGAGCGGCGCGTCTCAGGCGGGCGTGCGGAACGGCTCCGGGAGCCGCACCAGGCGGGTCTGCCGGCGGCCCAATGCACGGCGCGCCGGTCATCATCAACATTGATGAGAGCCGTGCCGGGAATCCGCGGCAGCGGGCTGCTAAGCGCTCAGGTTGCCGAAGCCCGCCGTGCGCGCCAGCACGATGGCCTGCCCGCGGTTTTCCACTTCGAGCTTGGAGAAGACGCTGGTGATGTGATTGCGCACGGTTTTCTCGCTCAGGCCCAGGCGGGCGGCGATCTGGGCGTTGTCACGGCCTTGCGCGATCAGCTCGACGATGTCGCGCTCGCGCCGCGTGAGCACCGGGAAGACGCCGTCGGCGCCGGCGTGCGTGGGGGGCAGGAAGGCATGGACTTCGTCCAGCCAGCRCAGCCACGCCGGCTCGGTCTCCAGCAGCAGGTGGTTGTCGCTCTCCAGCGGCACGAAGTGCGCGCCGGGAATCATGCTGGCGATCAGGCGGCCTTCGTCGAAGGGCACGCGCGCATCGCGCACGGCATGCAGCACCAGCGTCGGGCAGGTGACCTGCGGCAGCAGCGAGACCACATCGATGTCGTTGAAGATGCGCATGAAGCGCGCCGCGTTGGCGGGAGAGGTGGAGACGCGCTCCAGTTCGTTGAACCACCGGTGCTGCTCGGCAGTGCCGCCGGGAATGAACTGCGTGGTGAAGAACTGGCGGAAGGCCGGGTTCTCCTGGCCCCAGCCGATCTCGGCCAGGCGGTTCATCAGCTCGGCCTCTTCGCGCAGGCGCGGGTCGGGGCTGCGCTTGAGCCTGCCGCGCGCGTAGCCGCCGTGCAGGATCAGGTGGCTGACACGCTCGCTGTGCGCCACCGCGTAGGCCACGGCGATCGATGCGCCTTGCGAAATACCCAGCAGCGGAAAGCGGTCCACGCCGGTCGCGTCGACGATGGTCTCCAGGTCGCGCAGCCAGGCCTCGAAGGAGAGTTCGACATCGCGGTCCGACAGGCCGCAGCCGCGCTCGTCGTAGCGCACCAGGGTGTGCGAAAGCGACAGCTCATTGAGCAGGTGGCTCCACACCGGGCTCTCCACGTCGAACTCCAGGTGGCTCATCCAGTTTGCGGCCTTCACCAGCGGCGGGCCCTGGCCGCTGATGGCGTAAGCCAGCCGCACGCCATCCTGGCTCGTGCATAGGTGGATCTGTTGCTTGCGCGTGGGCATGGCATTCACGCGGGCATGGGTTGACGGCGCGGCCGGCCATGGCTGGGCCGTCGCGCGGGTGACGCCGCGTGCTGCATGTAGATTAGCAAAGGAACACCGCCGCGAAAGGCGCGCGGCGAGGGTCAGGTGACGGTGGCGTGCCACGCGCGCAAAAAGCGCGCGGCACGCCCGCCAGCGCGCAGGGACGGCTGGCATTTATGGCGAAGCGCGCTGGTGGCGCGCTCCGTCTTGTCGCGCGGTGCTATGCCGCGCGTTCATCGTGGCTTGCGCCGCCCCCGTGCTGCAGGGCCGAGACGCACTCGGCGCCACTCGAGTACGGATCGGCCTGGGAGCCGCGGGCGCCGTCCGTGAAGGCATCCCGCTGCCCCATGCGGCCACCGTCCGCATAGGGGTCGCGCGGTGTTGAGCGCAGGCCGTCCTGGTAGGAATCGAACTTGCGCGATATGCATGCCGACAGGCCCTGGCGACCCAGCGCGGCCAGAGGTATGGCCTCGGGGTGCCCCGTACGCGCGCCGTCGACGAAGGCGTCGCGTTGGCCGGTGTGGGCGGGCGCGGCAATGGCGGTGGGTGCGGGTACACGCGCCTCGGCGCGTGCAAGGGCCGTGCAGAGCACGGTAGATGCCAGCGCGGAAGCGGTGAGCAGGGTCTTGGAAAAAATCTGGTGCATCTCGTTCTCCAACTGGGGTTGCCGCCCGGCGATGCGGGTCAGGCAGAGCCTCTGCGGGCAATCTGGTCAAAGCCGGCGCCGCACGGGATGCCCTTGCCGTGCGGTGGCTACCAGCGCCAGCCTGACCAGCCGCCATCCCATCCCTGGCGGGGCTTGCAGCGCTTAGCTGAATGCCTTGTGGTTCTTGATGCCTTGATGTCTCGAGTCCTGGTGTCCGCGGCCTRCCCGGCGGTGCGGTGGCCTTGATGGCGAGGACGTATTGTCGGGCGCCGCCCGCGCCGCAGCCATGAGGCCAGTGTCCCGGTTGGCGGGCATCGGCCGTCCCGGGGCCGGGACATCAGTCCCGCCGCGGGGCGGGAGTCGTCCGCGGCCAGCCTGGAATGTCTCGGATATGCCATGAAACCTTCAACTTGCTGAAACATTAGGCAGTCCGAGCGCTTTGGCGGCGGCAAGCGGGTTTGCAGGTTCCGGAGGTGCTGTTATCCACAGTAATTGTGGATAACGCGGCCCAAAAAAATGGGCTGGAGGCACAGGCCAGGCAGGCTTGTCAAGGTATCGCGCCCGCGCCCGCGACGATGTCCGCCGCTGCCGGCGCGCGCCGGTGAGGGTGCATTCTTGCCCTTGTGTCGCGGCTGCGTATTGCCCTATAGTTCTATTTATAGAACTAAACAAATATACGGAGCGAGACAATGGAGATGACGGCTGGCGCGCTGTCCGGCGTCAAGGTGGTGGATATCACCGCCGTGTTCATGGGCCCTTCGGCCACCCAGATGCTGGGCGACCTGGGCGCCGACGYGATCAAGGTGGAGTCCCCGGAAGGCGATGTCACGCGCGGCATCGGTCCCTGCGGCGACGAGAAGATGGGACCGCTCTACCTGGGCCTGAACCGCAACAAGCGCAGCGTGGTGCTGGACCTCAAGCGCGCCGAGGGACGCGAGGCCTTGCTGCGCCTGGTCAAGGATGCCGACGTGCTGGCCTACAACGTCAGGCCGCAGGCCATGCAGCGGCTGGGGCTGGACTACGAGACGCTGGCCGCGCTGAACCCGCGTCTGGTCTATGTCGGCATGTTCGGCTTCTCGCAGCGCGGGCGCTACGCGCCGCAGGCCGCCTTCGACGACCTGATCCAGGCAGCCAGCGGGCTGCCGCAGGCCGTGGCGATGGGCAGCGGCGACATCCCGCGCTACCTGCCCATCACCATCGCCGACCGCTCGGTGGGGCTGTACGCCTTCGGCGTGATCTGCGCCGCGCTGTACGCGCAGGCGCGCACCGGCCGCGGCCAGCGCGTGGACGTGCCGATGTTCGAGACCATGGTGCCCTATGTACTGGGCGACCACCTCTACGGCGAGACCTTCGTGCCGGCGCGCGGCGGCTTCGGCTACCCGCGCCTGCTCTCGCCGGAGCGCCGGCCGTACAAGACGCGCGACGGCCACGTCTGCTGCCTGATCTATCACGACCATCACTGGCGCACCTTCCTCAAGGCCATCGGGCGCGCGGACCTGTTCGACACCGATCCGCGCTTTGCCAGCATCACCACGCGCACCGCCCATATCACCGAGCTGTACGCCATGGTCAGCGACGAGATGGCCAGGCGCACCACCGAGGAATGGCGCGTGCTGCTCAGGGAAGCCGATATCCCGGTCTTTCCCATGCATACCTTCGAGACGTTGCTCGACGATCCGCACCTCGGCGATATCGGCTTCTTCCGCGAGACCGAGCATCCCGGCGTCGGCCGCATCCGCGAGATGGCGGTGCCGAGCGAATGGTCTGGCACGCCGCCCACCAGCCGGCGCCATGCACCCGCGCTGGGCGAGCACAGCCGCGAAGTGCTGCGCGAGGCGGGCTACCACGACACCGACATCGATCGCATGATGGCAGCCGGCAGCACGGGCGAGCCCGCGAAGGCTTGAGCGAGCATAAAAAGGAGACAGGCAAAGATGAATGCAAAGACCACGGCTGAGCAAGCCGCCCGCACCGTTCGCATTGGCGGCGCTTCCGGCTTCTGGGGCGACAGCAGCGTGGGCGCCCCGCAACTGGTGCGCCACGGCGATATCGACTACCTGGTGTTCGACTACCTGGCGGAGCTGACCATGTCGGTGCTGGCGGCGGCGCGCCTGCGCAAGCCGGAACTGGGCTACGCCACCGACTTCGTCGCGGTGACGATGAAAAGCCTGCTCAGGGAGATCGCCGAGCGCAAGATCCGCGTGGTCAGCAATGCCGGCGGCATCAATCCGCAAGGCTGCGCGCAGGCGCTGGCCGCCATCGCCGCGGAGCAGGGCATCGACGTGCGCATTGCCGTGGTGGAAGGCGACGATGTCATGCCGCTGCTGCCCGCGCTGCGCGAGGCCGGCGTGACAGACATGCAAAAGGGCCTGCCGCTGCCGGACAAGCTGGTGAGCGCCAACGCCTATCTCGGCGCGCTGCCGATCCGCCAGGCGCTCGACGAGGGCGCGCAGATCGTCATCACCGGCCGCTGCGTGGACAGCGCGGTCACGCTCGGCGTGCTGATGCACGAATTCGGCTGGGGGGCCGGCGACTACGACCGGCTGGCGCAGGGCAGCCTGGCCGGGCACATCATCGAGTGCGGCTGCCAGGCCACCGGCGGGCTGCATACCGACTGGGAAAGCGTGCCGGACTGGCCCAATATCGGCCACCCGGTAGTGGCGTGCCGCGCCGACGGCAGCTTCCTGGTGGGCAAGCCGCCGGGCACCGGCGGGCTGGTCAGCACCGCCACCGTGGGCGAGCAGATCCTCTACGAAATCGGCGATCCCGCCGCCTACCTGCTGCCCGACGTGACCTGCGATTTCACCGCCGTGACACTGGCGCAGGCCGGCCCGGACCTGGTCGAGGTCAACGGCGCGCGCGGCCGCGCGCCCGGCGGCCAGTACAAGGTATCGGCAACCTATGTCGACGGCTTTCGCTGCAATGCGCAGCTCTCCATCGTCGGATTCGACGCGGTGGCCAAGGCAGAGCGCACCGCGCAGGCCATCCTCGCGCGCACGCGCACGCTGTTCGCCGGGCATGGCCTGGGCGACTACAGCCGCACGCATATCGAAGTGCTCGGCGCGGAATCGTGCTACGGCCCGCACGCGCAGACACGCCACACGCGCGAGGCCATCATGCGCCTGGCCGTGATGCATCCCGAGAAAGCCGCGCTGGAACTGTTCGCGCGCGAGATCTCCGCGGCCGGCACCAGCTGGTCGCCCGGCACCACCGGCTCGGGCGGCGGCCGGCCCAGCCCTTCGCCCTCGATCCGGCAGTACGCCTTCCTGCTCGACAAGACCCGGCTATCGCCCACCGTGCTGATCGATGGCGAGCGCAAGCCGGTGGCCATGCCAGCCGCGTCGTCCGCCGAAGGCGGGCGGCCCGCGCAGGTTGCCCTGCCCGATGCGCTGCCGCCCGGCGGTGATTTCGAGGAAGTGCCGCTGATCCGCCTGGCCTATGGCCGCAGCGGCGACAAAGGCGATATCTCCAATATCGGCCTGATGGCGCGCCGCCCGGAGTATCTGCCGTGGTTGCGCGCGGGCGCCACCACCGAGCGCGTCGCGCAATGGCTGGGGCACCTGGTGAAAGGACCGGTCACGCGCCACGACCTGCCCGGCATCCACGCCATCAACCTGGTCTGCGAAGAGGCCCTCGATGGCGGCGGCATGGCCTCGCTGCGCAACGATCCGCTCGGCAAGGGCATGGCGCAGATCCTGCTGGGCATGCCGGTGCGCGTGCCGCGAGGCTTGTTGTCGTGAACCGTGCCGCGCAAACGCCTTCAGCGCAGCTGCCCGAGGACGGCGGCGGCGTGGCACGCTATCGCCAGCTGGCCAGCGTGCTGCGCCATCGCATCGTGTCAGGCGAGTGGCCGCTGGGACATCGCCTGCCCACCGTGGAGCAGCTCGCACAGGCCTATGGCATTGCGCGCGTCACGGTGCGGCAGGCCTTCGCCGTGCTGGCGGAAGAAGGCCTGGTCAGCAGCCAGCGCGGGCGCGGCACGCACGTCACGGGCCTGCCGCCGGGCCCCAGCGCCGGCATGCGCTCGGTGATCAACGACGAGCTGGTCGGCGGCAGCGACCTCGAAATCCGCATCCTGGAAAAGCGCAAGGACGTGCGCCTGCCGGCCGGCCTGCCCACGCGCGGCACGCCGCTGGACCAGTATGTGCTGCTGCGCAAGCTGCATCTGCATGATGGCGAACCGTTCTGCCTGATCGAGTTGTACGTGGCTGCCGCGGTCTTCAACCAGTTTCCGCGCGGCGCCGAGAAGCACCGCAAGATCGCGCGCCTGCTGCGCGAGGCCGTGGGCGAGCGCCTGGGCATGATGCACCAGACCATGACGGTGGAACCGGCCGACTACGCGCTGGCCCGCGAGCTGGCCTACGGCTTTGCCGCGCCCATCGCCAAGATCGTGCGCACCACGCTCGACACCGACGGCAACGTGCTCACCGCCGGCTGCTTCTGGTATCGCGGCGACCGCTTCATCCTCGACGTGGAATTCCCGGCGCAGCTCACCGAACGCTATCCGGCGCTGGCCGTACCCGACAGCCGCAGCTGACGCGGGCGCGACCCGCAAATCCGACAGATGCCGAAAAGGCACGCAAGGAGACAAGATGAACAAGCCGTACCCTTCGCGCAGGCTTGCCGGCCTGCTGCTGCCGCTGTTCATGCTGGGCGCCGCGCCAGCGCAGGCGGCCACCGACTACCCCGCCAGGCCCGTGCGCGTGATCGTGCCGTTCCCGGCGGGCAGCGGCACCGACAGCAGCGCGCGCTACGTGGCCGAGGCCGTCACCGGCCAGACCGGCAAGACGGTGGTGGTGGACAACCGGCCCGGCGCCAACGGCTTCATCGCCGCGCAGGCCGTGGCCGGCGCGCCCGGCGACGGCTACACCATGCTGGTCACCACCAACACCACGCATGCGGCCAATGCGTCGCTGTTCAGGAAGCTGCCCTACGACCCTGTCAAGGACTTCGCGCCGGTCTCGCTGATCGCCCGCAGCGGGCTGGTCCTGGTGGTGCCGCCCGACAGCCCGGTGCATAGCGTGGCCGACCTGACGGCGCTGGCCAGGGAGAAGCCCGGCAAGCTCACCTTCGCCAGCGGCAGCTCGTCCACGCGCATCGCCAGCGAGTTGTACAAGATGATGGCCGGCGTGCAGGCGCTTCACGTGCCGTACAAGGGCGTGCCGGCGGCGCTGACCGACCTCATGGGGCATCAGGTGGATTTCATGATCTCGGACGTGTCGCCCGCCATGACGCTGATCCAGGGCGGCAAGCTGCGCGCCGTCGCGGTCACCACCGCGCAGCGGCATCCGGTGCTCAAGGACGTGCCCACCATGGCCGAGAGCGGCCTGCCCGGCTACGAGATGGTGGCCTGGTCGGCGGCATTCTTTCCCGCCGCCACGCCCAGGGCCGTGGTGGAGCGCATGAACCAGCTGGTGCGCAAGGGCCTGGCGGATCCCAGGGCGGCCGACTACTTCGGCCGCACGGGCGGCGAACCCGCGCCGTCGTCGCCGGACGAACTGGCTGCCTTCGTGCGCAGCGAAACCGCGAAATGGGCGAAGGTGATCAAGGCGGCGGGGATCGAGCCGGAGTGAGCACCGCTGCCCGGCCGGCGAGCGTCGCCTCGGCGCCGCCTCAGAACTGCTTGCGATACACCACGAAGCCCGATTTCTCCGCCACCTTGTCATAGAGCCGCATGGCCGTCTCGTTGGTCTCGTGCGTCTGCCAGTAGACCCGCTTCGCTCCCGCCGCCGCGGCGCGCTGGTAGACGGCCTCGATCAGCGCGCGGCCCACGCCGGTGCCGCGCGCGGCATCGGCGGTGAACAGGTCCTGCAGGTAGCAGCTCGGTCCGATCTGGATGGTGCTGCGGTGATACAGGAAGTGCACCAGGCCCAGCAGTTGCCCGCCGCGTTCGGCCACCAGCGCGTGCATCGGCTCGTAGGCATCGAAGAAGCGCGACCACGTCATGCGGGTGATGTCTTCCGGCAGCGCGGTCGGCCCCTTGCGGCCGTAGAAGGCGTTGTAGCCATCCCAGAGCACCTTCCAGGCCGGGTAGTCTTCCGGGCTGGCGGGGCGGATCAGGATCGGGTCGGTCACGGTGTCATCCTCATGGGTGGGGTGGTGGGCGGGCGGGTACGACAACACACACATCGGGCGGCCAGCGCCAGCCGCCGGCTCGGGCGGCCAGCTCAGGCAGCCGTGTTCGATACCGGCGGCGTGTAGCGGGCCTTGCCCGCGCGCTTGGCTTCGTACAGCGCCATGTCGGCGCGCATGAAGAGTTCGTTGGCGGTCTGGCCGTCGTCGGGGCGGTGCACGGCGATGCCGACGCTGGCCGTCGCCACGATGGTATGGCCTTCGATGAAATGCGGGCGCTGGGCGGCATGCACGATGGCCTGGGCAATGCGCTCCAGGCTCGCCGTGCTGGCGGCGTCGTCCAGCACGATGCCGAACTCGTCGCCGCCGATGCGCGCCACGCCGTCGCCCGCGCGCACGCAGGCTGACAGGCGCTCGCCGAAGGCCGCCAGCAACTGGTCGCCCACCGCGTGGCCGTAGCTGTCATTGATGGTCTTGAAGTCGTCCACGTCCACCAGCAGCAGGGCTGCGTTGAGGCCGCTGTTGCCGGCGCACGCCATGGTCTCGGCCAGGCGCCGGTCGAAGCCCTTGCGGTTGAGCAGGCGCGTCAGGTGGTCGGTCAGGGTCTGCGCTTCCAGGCTGCGGATCTTCTGGCGTTCGGTGGTCACGTTGCGGGCGAACATGTACAGGCCCTGCACGGTGTCGCGCGCGTCGTTCCACGCGGGCTGGTAGGTGACTTCCATGCACTCCGCGCCTTCCTGGCCTTCGAGGCTGAAGGTGATCGACGCCCCAAGGTAAGCCTGCGCCAGGTAGGGCTGCGATGCCAGGTACGCGGGCGTGCCCCACAGCTCCCGCACGGTCAGGCCGACGATCTGCCGCACGGGCAGGTCGAAGCGCTGCGCGTAGGCCTCGTTGACGAAGACATAGCGCTCTTGCGTGTCGATGAACGAGACAAAGTCCGGCACGTGGTTGGCGATGGCCTCGATGCGCTTCTCGCTCTCGGCGGCGCGGTCCTTGGCGGCGCTGAGCGCCGCCTCGCGCTCGGACAGCTGCTGCATCACCGTGCCGAAGGTGGTGGCCAGCTCGCCGATCTCATCGTTGCGCCCGGTGGGCAGCGCGGCCAGCGCGGCCGGATCCTTTGGCACTTCGCCCACCACGCGATGCAGCAGCTCCAGCGGCGCCAGCAGCCGGCGTATCACCAGCCACATCAGCAGCGCCGCCAGCACCAGCGAGAAGCCGGCGCTCACGATGGTCTTGTGGCGCGCCTCGATCAAGGGCGCATAGGCTTCGCTGGCCGGCAGCACGGACACGACCTCCCAGCCGTTGGCCTCGAGCAGGTAGCGCGCCACCACAGGCTGGGTGGGATGCAGGGGTTCCCAGTCGGTCTGCGGCACTTCGAGCCCGCAGCTCTCGCCCAGCGCCTTGGCCGGCGTCATGACCTTCCATGGCTCGGCATGCATGGCGTAGCGCGGGTTGCCGCCGGAGGAAACCAGGCAATAGCTGCCGGTGAGCCCGACCCGGCTATGGGCGATCTGGTCGAGGAAATTGCTTTCCGAGAAGTTCAGCGCGCCGCCCACCACGGCCAGCAGCTTGCCGTCGGGCGCGCGCAGCGGCACGGCCAGCACCACGCCGGGAGAGTCGCTCAGCCTGCCGCGCAGCAGGTCGGACATGGCAAATTCCGCACCGTGGGCGACGTCGCGGAAGTAGTCGCGGTCGGCCAGGTGGATGCGCTGCCCGTCGGGCACGGCGGTACTGAATGCCATGTCGCCGTCGGGCCAGGCGAGGAACACGGCATTGAACATCTGCGGCATGGCCACGGCGTCGGCGGCGAAGCGCTTCATGGTGGCGGGCGGCTCGCCGAGCATGGGCTGGAGCTGGTGTGCCAGGCGGCGCAGGGCCGTGGCGCGCATCTCGAACTTTTCGTCGAGCTGTTCGGCGACCAACTTGACCAGCGTCTCCTGCTGCGCCTGGCGCAGTGCCTTGAGACCCTGGAAGGCGTAGTACTGCGCAAAGAGCGCGCGCGCCAGGACGATAAGCGTCACCACGACCGCGGTCGCGATGGCCACCCGATATTTTAAAGAGTGCCGCATGGTTATCTTATTCTTCGTGTGCGGATTAGTCCTGCTGCCAGGCTTGGCTCAGCCCGGCTGCCCGTCCTCCGCCGCGGGCGACTGACCCGGTTCACAGGTTAGCAGAAGCAGGGCTACGGACCGGGCTTGCCGCAGCCTCGCGGCAGGGTATGCGTGACGCATCAGGCGCTCGCGGTGACGCGGCCGGCTCCCATGTGTGGAGTGCAGGGCTAGAATGCGGCATTCTTCCAACAGTTTTTTCTTGTCCATACATTCCTTGCGCCGCGCTTCGGCGGAGAGCCGTCATCCATGAACCTCGATCCCGTGCTACGTTTTCTGCACATTGCCGGCGCCACCCTGTGGGTGGGCGGCATGTTCTTCGCCTATGTCTGCCTGCGTCCGGCGGCGGGCAGCCTGGAGCCGCCGCAGCGGCTGCGCCTGTGGCGCGGCGTGTTCGCCCGCTTCCTGGCGTGGGTGTGGGTGGCCGTCATCGTCATTGCCTGCAGCGGCGCGGTCATGATCGCGCGGGTCGGGTTTGCCGCCGCGCCGGTCCACTGGCATCTCATGCTTGGCACGGGCCTGCTCATGATCCTGATCTTCGTCTACGTGTTCGCCGGCCCCTACGGCGCGCTGCGGCGGGCCGTGGACGCGCAGGACTGGCCATCCGCGGGCGCCGCGCTCGGGCGTATCCGGCAGGCGGTCGGGCTGAACCTCCTGCTCGGCGTGTTCACCATCGCCGTGGCGACCCTCGGCCAGATCCTGCGCTAGATCTTGCGTTAGATCCTGCATTAGATCCTGCGTTAGATCCTGCCCTGGATCTCGCGCCTGGCCCCGGGCGCGCCGGAACCGGAACGCCACGCCTGGCCTTGCGGCTCAGGCCGCCTCCATCACTGCCTCCACCCGGTTGCGGCCCGCGCTCTTGGCGCGGTAGAGCGCCAGGTCCGCGCGTCCGATGCCGGCATCGAGCCGGCTCTCGGTCTTGTCGACGCTGGCCACGCCGATGCTGATGGTGAGGTCGGCAACGCGCCTGCCGAAAAAGCGCGACGAGGTGACCCGCAGGCGTTCGGCCAGGGCCAGCGCGGCCGCCATGGTGGTGCGGGGCAGCAGCACCAGGAACTCTTCGCCGCCGAAACGGCCCGGATACGCGCCGGGCGGCAGCTCGCGCTTGAGCATGGCCGAGAAATCGCTCAGCACGCGGTCGCCTTCGGCGTGGCCCATGCTGTCGTTGATGTGCTTGAAATGGTCCAGGTCGATCAGCAGCAGCGCCATCTCGCCGCCATGTTCGGCCATGCGGGCCAGCTCTTCCTGGCCGGCATCGTAGAGCGCGCGGCGGTTGAGCAGTTGCGTAAGCGGGTCGGTCCTGGAGAGCACGTCGAGCTCCACATGCAGGCGCCGGGTGATGACCAGCATGAAGGCGACCGCCAGCGCCAGGTCCATCAACGTGTAGGCGCACAGGTAGATGGTCTGGATCACGTCGGCGGTGGCGAACAGTTTCTGCTCGGTCAGGCCCGTGAACAGGCTGGCCACGCAGCGTGCCACCATCACCACGGTCTGCACGAGCAGCAGGCAGCCAAAGAAGCGCGCGCTGAAATGGCGTCCGCCATGGCGCATCACCAGCACGCATTGCGTGCCGAAGAAGACCGACATGAGCAAGGTCACGATGGTGACGCGCGCATCATAGTCGGCGCGTCCATAGACAAACCACGCCAGCAGCAGGGTAGCCAGCACGACCACGATGGCCGCGGGCTTGCGCGCCTGCGGCCGGCCGTAGAAGGCCTGCGTGCCGAGCATCCACAGCGCCACCGCGCCGAGCAGCAGGGCGTTGCCCGCCACGATGGAGATCCAGTCCGGCGCGATATCGCGCAGCCAGAACAGGATCGGCGTGACCACCAGGACCAGCGAGCCGGCCACCCACTGGCCGATGCCCTTGATGCTCCGGGGAAAGCTGTTGTACGCGGACAGCAGCACCACGGACATCAGGGCCGACATGATCGATGCAAGGAAGACCGTCGTCTTGAGATCAAGCTGCGGCATCGCGGTGCGCACATCCCTGGCAGTGGCAAGCGGCCATGTTAACAAAGACCGGTGCCAGTTGGCATTACGTGGCAACCCTGCATGGACCCGTGCAGGCACGCTTCGCGCACCCCGGGCGCCGGCGGCATCCCGCCCGCGGATATTGGCCGATGACGGCCCGCCGATCTTATTGTTATAATTTTTATATCAAAAAAACAAACGGCGCATGACAGGCCGTCGATCGGCGCAGCGGGCTTGATGGTGCGGGCAATTGCAAGGGGAGCGGCATGAGTGACGGGAGTGAAGGACAACCCGCCTGGACCGGGGCCGGTGACCGGGCACGGTTTCCGGCGTGGCAGGACGCGATGACGACTGCGGGCCGGCGACCGCCAGCGCCGGCGCGCGGCTATCGGGAAGCCGATCCGCACAACCAGCAAGCGGCCATATCGAGCCAGTGCCTGGACGCCTACCTGGGCTCGTACTCGGGCATGGCAGGAAATCCTTCGGCTGATCTGTGGTTCTGCGATGTCAGGGCCCATGCCGAACCGGCGCCGCTCGCGAGCCTGCTGGCGCCGGTGGCCGCGCCGCTGGTCTGGGACACGGATTTCCGAATGCGGCACAGCGAGATGCTCGCGCGCTGGGCCACCCAGCAGAAGCTCGCACGCATCGCGGCAGCGGTGCGCAGTGCCGCGGATAGCGTGGAGCCGTGCGAAGCGAAACAATATTTCGAACAGCGCCTTTATGGCCCCTCGGGCCACGAGTTCAAGCTCTCGCTGTTTCCGCTGCCAACGCTCGAGGCCGGCGCAAGAGGCTGGACCCGGCTCTATGGCCACCAACCCGTGCTCAATCCGCAGGAGCGCTACCTCGGCCTGTGCCGCGAAGGCAGCCGCTTCAGGTTCATCGCCGCGCTGCGCCGGCAGTGGCAGCCCAAGGTGATCGTCTGCCTGGGCAGCCGCAACACGGACGATTTCCTGCAGGCATTCGGATTTGCCGATGCCCCGCAGACGGAGCATGTCCTGCAGCCGGCGGACCAGGGCAAGCCGATACAGGTATGCGTGGACGGGCCTACCACCTTGCTGATATGCCCGCCGCTGAGCGGCGCATCGGGGCTGAACTCGGACGTCCTGCAGACCGCACTGGGAAGATACATTGCCCGGTTGATGTAGAACCTGCTTGTAGAGCCTGCTTGTATAGCCTGCCTGTAGATCCTGATCCGGCGGCTATTTCACGCCGGCGGCATCCCTGGCGCTTCGCGGTACTTCAATACGAAAGGTCGTTCCATTCTCCGCCGTCGAAGTAACCGACACGTTTCCGCCATGCATCGTTGCAACGTCCCGGACGATGAAGAGCCCTAAGCCGATGCTGCCCTGGATCTTCATGTCAGCTTCGCCGGACGAGGCTTGCGTGAATGGATCAAAAACCCGAGCCAGCGAGCCAGGGGGAATCGGGTGGCCCTGGCTATGAATTTCCACTGACACCGTATCCTTGTCCCCGCGTGTGGTAATGCCTACCGGCGCGTCCACTGCCCCGTGGTCCATGGCGTTTCGCAAGAGGTTGTACACCGCTTGCCTGAGCCGGTGGGCGTCCCAGCGCCCTATCGTATTGCCGTCCAGCCGGGCGACAAGCTGGCGATCCGGGGAGAGCGTTTGCGCGTCGCTTATCGCCTCTTCGCAGATGCGCGACATCGATACGTCGGAGAGGGAAAGGGGCCGGTAGCGGTCAAAATGGATGCTCACGAATTCCAGCAGTTCCGCAGCCAGCTCATTCATTTGCCTCACCGATCTTCCGATGCGCAGGACCGCCGCCCTCGATTGCTCTCTGAGATCGGGGTCCATTTCGAGAAGGCGTATGTTCAGCAGGGCCGTGTTGATCGGCCCGCGAAGATCGTGACCCAGTACCCCGACAAAAATGTCACGAGAGCGATCGAGTCCGGCGACATAGGCGTTTGTGGATTCGCCCAAGGCCCGGTCCAGCGCGGCATGGAAATAAGCCATATCCGCGATTTCCTGCTGCAGCCACGAGTGCCGCACCTTCATCCACTCGCTGACCACGACGCTCCGAAGTACCCGGTATTCGGACTGAAGCTCCAGCAGGGAGTAGCCAGTCGCAAGCCGTTGGCCACCGTGATTGGAGGGGACGATTTCGGTACTTGCAGGCTGGACAGGCACGTCGGAACGGAAAGCGCCGGCCTTCTCCAGCCGTGTTGCGATTTCAAGGAGGATCTTGCGGGTGAGGTCCCGGCGCGCGGCCGCTCCAATCGGACTGCCGGATGAGCCGGCATCATTCAACTCCCGCTCCCAGGCCGTCAATATCGCTTCGATATTGGCTCGCATGAATTCATGTAGGCGCATGTTGCCCTCGGCCGCTCTGGAAGTTTGAGAACGCAGGGAGTGGATCGGTGAGCGAGCGCAGTGTGCCTGCCTACGCACTCCAGCCACTCAGGTCCAGGCTTTATTCTAAGCACTGCGCAAGCTGCGGTACACGGCCGGCACCAGATTTGGGCGGGCCGAAGCGAGTCGCGGCGGCATATTGAGCGCGCGCCGCCCGCTAGCTGCGCAGACTCCGCGCGCCAGCGCCGCGCGAGGGCAGCAGCCAGAGCACGGCCTTCATGGCGTAGATGACGATCAGCGTGCCGGTCAGGTCGCCAACGAACATGACCAGGAAACCGCGAATCAGCTCGGCGGGAACGATGTGGTCGGCGTGCAGGGCAAACCAGATGTGATGCAGCAGGGGGCTGGCGATTGCATATGCCACAACGCATGCCAGCAGCCGCGCCGGCGTCAGGTTTGTCAGCGATGCGTGCAGGCCAAAACTGTGCCGGGCAAGCCGGTAGACCAGGTACGGCGCAACGCTCGCCAGGATTCCCCCCATGAACGCGCGTGCAAAGTCATTGGGGAAAAAGTAGAAGAAGCTCACCGCCCAGGACACGATCAGCAACCCCAGCGCGCCGGCCTCGCCGAACAGCAGGGTGCTCAGCAGGCGTATCCCCGCCGGCAGGTAGACCCAGTTAATGCCCGGCACAAACTCCAGTTGCCGGAAAAGCCACTCGTTGAGGGCGAGCGTCAAGACAAACATGGCAATTGTGGCGAACACCATACTCAATTGCAGGCGGACATGGGGCATTGCCGTAAAATGCGTCGGGGCATATTCAAAATGGGGCCTGATGATAGTCGATCCCGCTTACAGCAAGCCGCAACCCATTTCCGGCAGGATATCGTCGTGACGCGGCCGGCCGATATCTACCTGCGCTTTCTCCAGTTGGCGGAGGCATTGCGAGGACTCCCCTCGCTGCCGGCGCTCGATCCCCTCGAAGAGCGGATTCTCGAGCTGATCGCGCGTGCCAGCCAGACGCAGGAACGGCTGTCGGTCAGGGACATGATGGCCAGGAACGAACTGGGCTCGCCTGCCACGCTGCACGCCCGCCTGAAATCCATGCGCGAGAAAGGCTGGATCACTGCCTCGCCTGCTAGCCCGCCTGCGATTCCTTGGCGGGGCCGCGCGCATTCCTGCGTCGCAGCGTCTCGCTGGCCACCGATTCGGACAAGAACAGCCACAGCGTGCGCACGCGGATCACCCCGTCGCCCGGGCCGTCATGCGTGAGCCGGCCCGCCACTTCCTCCAGCTTGTCGAACATCTCCGGGCGCAGCTGCCCGCGCAGCACCGCCAGCCGGGCCCCGGGCACGGCCACCTCGTCACGGTTGCCGAACACGCGGCGCTCGACAAAAAACAGCACCGCCGCCAGCGCCGCCGCGCCGATCCCGATGTTCGCCATGGCCTCGAGCTCGAAGCTGCTGGCAGCAAAGCACAGCACCGCCACCACCGCGAGCGTCACAAAGGCCGCGCGCAGCAGCACAAAGGCACGCGGATGCGAAACAGCGCGAGCCAGGTCACGCACGGCGTCGATCTCGTCTTGCTCCAGCACGTTGAGGACATTGGTGGTCGAAACTTTCATTGTCTTGTTCTAGGTTTGGTTTCGTGAGGTGCGCTGCCAAAGTCACATGCGCGGGGAGAGCCGGCAGTGTATACGCATGGCGGCAAGGACGCTGCGCGCGTGGAATCTGCGCCGCATTGCGGAAATCGGCCGGCCTCGGGTGCCAGGATCGCCTACGGACAGTTGCGGGCGCTTAACGGAGATATTAGCCCGCAGGCCGTCGCGGTCAACTCTCCCTTTGCCCTAGCTCTGTCATCCATTCGGCTGGGCGCGGCGCATGTGGCGAGAGAGGACAACGCAAAGAGGCGGGCGTGGACAGCAGGACGCGCGAGAAGCCGGGCGGCAGGGCAATCCTGCCGCCGGCCTCAAGGCGTCAAGGCGTCAAGGCCTCAAGCCCTCAAGGCGTCAAGGCCTCAAGGCGCAAGGCCGGGCACGCGCGGCACCCGCTGCGACCTCACATTGAAGTGCGGCTCGCCAAACACCTCCAGCAGTCGCGCAATCTCGCGCGCCGAATTCGCGCGCGTGGTGCGGATCTCGCTAAGCCGGCGCGGCGCCGCGGCCGCGCCCACCAGGAAATGCCGCCGCACCGTMAGCAGCGACTCACCCGGCGGTGGAATCAGCACGGGACGCGCGTCCTCATCCTTATAGCTGCCGTAAATCCAGCCCGATGGTGTCAGGTGTGCCTCGATCCAGGCCTCGCCCGACGCAAACGTATCCGGCGCAACCGCGCCGCGCTTTACCATGGCTTCCTGCATTTTGCTGCCTCTCATACGTACGTCACGCATCAGTGGCCCCAAGCGGCCACCGGTCCGCCATGTGCCATGCGGACCGTGTCGTGTCTGAGAAGAATTCTGCGGCTGCGCTCCCCATGCGGGTACCCCGCCTTGGTAGGTGGCGCGCACGCAAAGGGTATCAATGTCTGCGCGACGCGGCATCCGCTGCGCAAGTCAATGGCAGGCCGACCCGGCCATCGTCGTTCTATCCCCACCTAAGCGTGGGTCCCACCAAAGCAGGGTAAGAGCGGTCGGCACGCCCATCAATAATCCACCCCGGCAAGCTTGACCCCTTGCTAATTCCCGATAGGGTGTAGGCACTCCCCGCGCCTACACCCTCTTTTTTTGGGGCGATCAACGAGGAATTCCGGGGAATGCGCCCTCGTCGCGGTAGCCGTAGGCCACCTGCCGAGCGCCTTGAGCCGCAAAAGCAGGAAGGGAAACCCGCGGGGTTTCCCTTCCCGGTTGGTTCGCTGCACACGATCAATGCACGTTCAGCGCACGTTCAGCGCAAGATCAGCGCAGGGAACCCGCCCCCCTTAAGCCGCCACCGCGGCCGACAGATCCCGCGCCCCGCCCAGCGAACTCCCCCCGTCCACCGGAATCACCGCCCCCGTCACAAACTGCGCGCGCGCGGAACTGAGAAAGCGCGCCATGTCGGCAATGTCCTCCACCGCGCCAAAGCGGCCCAGCGGGATCGATGCCTGCATGCGCGCCAGCGCCTCGGGCGTGGGCGCCAGGCGGCGCACGCCTTCGGTGTCGCCGATCGGGCCCGGCACGATGGAGTTCACGCGGATGCCGTCACCACCCCATTCCATCGCCAGCACGCGGGTCAGCATGTCCACGCCGGCCTTGGCCGCGCAGACATGCGCCTGGTAGGGCGTGGGGTTGTAGGCCTGCGGCGCGGAGATACTGAGCACCGACGCGCCCGGCTTGCGCAGGTACGCATGGGCCGCGCGCAGCACGTTGAAGGTGCCGTTGAGGTCGATGTCCACCACCGTGCGAAAGCCCTTGGCGGACATGCCCAGCGCCGGCGCCACGAAGTTGCCCGCGGCGCCGGACACCAGCACGTCGATATCGCCAAAGGCTTCATGCGCCTGCGCCAGCGCGGCGGCAATGGCCTCGGCGTCGCGCACGTCGGCGGCCAGGCCCAGCGCGTCGGCGCCCAGCGCGCGCAGCGCCTCGGCGGCGGCCTGCACCCGCTCCGGCGTGCGGCTGGCCACGGCCACGCGCGCGCCGGAGCGGGCGAAGGATTTGGCAATGGCGAGGTTGATGCCGCTGCTGCCGCCCGCCACGAAGACCGTCTTGCCCTGGAAGTCGTCCATCGCCGCGCTCAYGGACGGCCGCCGCCGCAGACCAGCACCTGRCCGCTGACGTAGTTGGACTCGGGGATGCAGAACATATAGACCGCGCCCGCCGCTTCTTCCGGCGTGCCGCCGCGGCCCAGCGGGATCAGGGCCTCGGCGTTCTTGAGCACCTGCGGGTTCACGCCCACCTTGATCTGCTGGCCGGCAATGTCGATGCTGGCGTCGGCGTCCGCCGGCGTCTCGGTCAGGCGCGTCATGATCAGGCCGAAGGCCACGCTGTTGACGTTGACCTTGTAGCGGCCCCATTCCTTGGCCATGGCGCGGGTCAGCCCGTTGATGCCGGCCTTGGCGGCGGCGTAGTTGGCCTGGCCGGCATTGCCGTACACGCCGGAGGTGGACGAGATGTTCACCACCTTGCGGAACACCGGCGTGCCGGCCTCCGCTTCGCGCTTGGCCGCCTCGCGGATAAAGCCGGATGCCGCGCGCAGGATGCGGAAGGGCGCCGTCAGGTGCACCGCCAGCATGGCTTCCCATTGCTCGTCGCTCATCTTCTGCACCACGTTGTCCCACGTGTAGCCGGCATTGTTGACGATGATGTCCACGCCGCCAAAGCTGTCCAGCGCCTGCTTCACAAAGCGGTCGGCAAAGCCGGGTTCGGTCACGCTGCCCACGCAGGCCACCGCCTCGCCGCCGGCCGCGCGGATGTCCGCCACGGTCTGCGCGGCGGGGTCCGCATCCAGGTCGTTGATCACCACGCGCGCGCCTTCGCTGGCGAGCTTGAGCGCGATCTCGCGGCCAATGCCGCGCCCGGAGCCGGAAACCAGCGCCACCTTGCCTTCGAGTTTGCGAGTCATCGTTGCCTCCTGTTGTCTGTCTCTATGTGTCTGAACTGCACTGATCTGATCGGATTGAGTAGGGGGGCGCCGGCCTTCACGCCAGCGCAATCACCGCTTCGCCCGCCAGGCGGGTCTGCCCGTCCTGGTTCACGGTAGACACCACCACGCGCGCGCGGCGCTCGCCGTCCTGCTGCAGCAGCTCCGCCACGTGGCCCGAGCACGTGATGCGCTCGCCCACCTGCGTGATGGCGGCAAAGCGCACGCTGAACGCGCGGATGGCCGGCTGCGGCGCCCAGTTGGTCAGCACGCGGCCCAGCCACGCCATGGACAGCATGCCGTGGGCAAACACGTCCGGCATGCCGGCCCCGCGCGCAAAGTCCGTATCCACGTGGATCGGGTTGTGGTCGCCCGATGCCCCGCAATACAGCGCCAGCGCCAGGCGGGAGATGGGCGGGGTCTCGAACGCGGGCAGCGCATCGCCCACCTTCAGGCTGGCCAGGTCGATTTCAGCATGGCGCATATCAGGCTCCCACGGCGTTGCGCACCACGGTCACGCAGCGCAGTTCCGCCACGCGCTCGCCGCGCTGGTTGGTGACATCGGTGGTGCGCACCACAAACTCCAGCGCGCCGCCTTTCTTGTCGTAGATATCGTCGATGCGCTGGCGGAACGTCAGCGTGTCCCCCGCATACGCCATCGCGTGGTAGGTAAAGCCCTGCTCGCCGTGCAGCAGGCTGCGGTAGTCCATGCGCAGCAGCTCGCGGATCGCCGCCGGGTCGGGCGACTCCATCTCCAGGCAGAACAGGAAGGTCGGCGGCACCGGCAGCGCGGGCATGCCGGCGGCGCGCGCCGCGGCTTCGTCGCTGTAGACGGGGTCGGTCTGCCCGGTCGCCTTGGCAAAGAACCGCAGGCGGCCAGCCTCCACGTGCGCGCTGAACGGCGGGAACACATGCCCGATGTATTGCTTGTCGATCATGGCGTCTTTCCTCACGCGGCCTGGTACAGGGTCACCACGCAGGCGCCGCCCAGGCCCAGGTTGTGCTGCAGCGCCGTGCGCGCGCCCTCTACCTGGCGCTGGTCGGCCGTGCCGCGCAGCTGCCACACCAGCTCCGCGCACTGCGCCAGGCCCGTGGCGCCCAGCGGATGCCCCTTGGACAGCAGCCCGCCCGACGGATTGGTCACCACGCGCCCGCCGTAGGTGTTGTCGCCGTCCACGATGAACTTCTCCGCCGTGCCCTCGGGCGTGAGGCCCAGCGCCTCATAGGTGATCAGCTCGTTGGCGCTGAAGCAGTCGTGCAGCTCCACCACGTCCAGGTCTTCCGGGCCCACGCCGGCGGCCTCGTACACCTGGCGTGCGGCGGCGGCCGTCATGTCATAGCCCACCACCTTGCGCATGTCGCCACTCTCGAACGTGCTGGGCGTATCGGTGGTCATGGCCTGCGCGGCAATCACCACGCGGCGGTCCAGGCCGTGCTTGCGCGCAAACGCCTCCGAGCAGACGATGGCCGYGGCCGCGCCGCACGTGGGCGGGCAGCACTGGTAACGCGTGAGCGGCCCAAACACCGCGGGGGACGCCATCACCTCCTCCAGCGTCAGCGTCTGGCGGAACACCGCCAGCGGATTGCGCGCCGCGTGCTGGCGCGCCTTCACCGAAATACGGCCGAAGGTATCGGCACGGATGCCGTGCTCCTTCATGTAGTCCAGCCCGGCCCCGCCGAAGAACTGCGCGGCGCGCGGCGCATCCGGCTGGTAGCCCTGCTGCGCGGTCATGGTGTCGACAAAGCGGGCCATCGGGGACGGCCGGTCGTCATAGGCGCCCTTGAGCGCGCCCGCCACCATCTGCTCGAACCCCAGCGCAATCGCGCATTCCACCTGGCCGCTTTCCACCGCCTGGCGCGCCAGGTACAGGGCGCTTGAGCCGCTGGAGCAATTGTTGTTCAGGTTGAACACGGGAATRCCGGTCAGCCCCACGCCGTAGACCGCGGCCTGCCCGGCGGTGGAGTCGCCGTACACGTAGCCCACGTACGCCTGCTGCACGTGCTGGTACGCCACGCCCGCGTCATCCAGCGCCAGCCTGGCGGCGCGCGCGCCCATCACGTGATAGGGCTCGCTGGCGCCCGGCTTGCTGAAGGGAATCATGCCCACGCCCACCACGTGGACGGCGCGTTTCATCTGGGTCATTCTCTGGTCTCCTGGTCTGGCG
>NZ_JBFTND010000048.1:0-48121 GCF_056397305.1 Cupriavidus sp. 05N40 | reverse complement strand
CATCTGTACGCAGTAAAGCATGGTGTCTCCTTGTTTGTTGAAAGTGGGGTGGACGGGCCTTCAGCCCGCGCTGTCGTCACCGGTGACAGGCGTTGTGCGGAAAGGCTTGAGGCGGCCGATAAACGTCTTGCCATGCTCGAACCAGGCTTTGCGGACGTCCGACGCCAGGTAGGTCTCGTAGGCAGCTTCGTTCTCGAACCAGCATTCGCCGATGGCGTCGACGTGGCCGATGTCGAAGAAGGGCACATGGGTATCGGTGGGCTGCGCGGCGACGAGGCGGACCTCATATTTGTGCAGGCCCGGCACATCGTGCGACATCTCGTAGTGGCGCAGGCATTCCGCGCGGAAGGTCTTGTCGGACATGCCTTCTGGCTTGACCAGCAGGTACAGCAGGCGAATCATGTTGGCTCCTCTCGGTTTGGGGTTGGCTCAGTCGTGTTTATGCGCTCCTTGCCGGGAGC
This sequence comes from Cupriavidus sp. 05N40, assembly GCF_056397305.1. Classification (NCBI taxonomy): domain Bacteria; kingdom Pseudomonadati; phylum Pseudomonadota; class Betaproteobacteria; order Burkholderiales; family Burkholderiaceae; genus Cupriavidus; species Cupriavidus sp. 05N40. Next base: position 47,660 of record NZ_JBFTND010000048.1, on the reverse strand, counting down.
GCGCTGCGTGTCAGGTATGCGCCTGCGCCGGTGCGGCCAGCGGTGCCGCTGCATGGCGCTCGTCCTCTTCGCCGATGCTCTCGATGGCAATGCCGCGCGTCTCGGGCAATAGCAGTATGCCGAACACTGCGAAGGCATAGGCCACCAGACAGAAGGTGCCCATGGCATTGGCGAGGCCGATATGGGTGGACAGCACGCCGACGCCGACGACGGAGCCCGCTCCCACCGACTTGCCTACGTTATAGGCGAATCCCATGCAGGTGGTGCGCACATGGGTGGGGAACAGTTCGCTGAGAAAGGGCCCGAGCGCGGCGAACATGCCGATTGCGGAGAAGCCGACCAGGAAGCCCAGGATGGTGGCCATCGTGGTATTCAGCGGCAGCAGCATATAGCTGACGGTGACGATCCATGCGCAGATGGAGAGCAGGATCAGCGTGGGGCGCCGGCCGATCCGGTCGCAAAGGTCGGCCGCCACCGCGAAGCCGCAGAAGGAGCCGAAGGCCATGATGAAGACGGTCACGATCATCGATGTGGCTGCGACCCCGCGCTGGTTAAGCAGGGACGGCAACCAGACCAGGATGGCGTAGCAGCCGGCCTGCAGCCCGATTACCAGGATGCTCGACAGGACCAGTGAACGCCCGTATTTGCGGTTGAACACCGATGCCAGCGTGGCACGCGGTGCGTGGCTCTGCCGGGCGCGCTCGAACATCGGCGCGTCCTTGATATGGCGCCGGATGAACAGCACGATCGACGCGGGGATGATGCCGCTCCAGAACGCCACGCGCCATGCCATCTCGTGAGGCAGCCACGCCAGCAGCAGCGTGGCCACGACGACCGCCAGCGCCCAGCCCAGCGCGAAGCCGGATTGCACGTAGCCCATGGCCTTGCCCCGGTGCTTCGGGTCGATCACTTCCGCCATCAGCGCCGCGCCGACCGCCCATTCACCGCCAAAGCCCAGGCCCTGGAGCGTACGGGCGACCACGAGTTGCTGATACGTCTGGGCGAAGCCGGCGAGCACGCCGAAGCACGTGAACCAGATGATCGCCAGCACCAGGATGCGCGCGCGGCCGTAGCGGTCGCTGAGGATGCCGGCACCCCAGCCGCCAACGGCGGTAACGATGAGCGCCACGGTCCCAAGCACGCCGACTTCCGCCTTGGTCAGCCCCCACGCAAGCGTCAGGGCAGGCAGCAGGAAGCTGAACATCTGCATGTCGAAGGAATCCAGCGCCCAGCCCGAATAGCAGGCCCAGAACGTCTTCTTCTGCTGGGGTGTCCCAGTCTTGTACCAAGCTAGCATGGTTGTCTCCTGTTTGTGTCTCGTTCTTTGTCAGTGTTGTGCCACCGCGTTCCGAGGCATCGCTGCCTCGAGCGCCGGCCTTTCCGGCGGATATCAGGCAGGCTCTGCCATGGCGAGGGTGGTGAAGTCGAGCGCTACGTCTGTGACTGACTGGAGGGCCTGCGGCGACATGTCACCGATGATCTCGATGACCGAGACGCCTTGTGGCCCGATGGCAAAGGTGCCGAGTTCGGTGTAGATGCGGCTTACGCAGGCGAGGCCCGTCAGCGGATAGCTGCATTGGTGGCGCAGCTTGCTGGCCCCGTCCTTGGTCATGTGGTCCATCATGACGAACACGCGCCTGGCGCCGATGGCCAGGTCCATGGCGCCGCCCACGGCCGGAATGGCATCGGGCGCCCCGGTGTGCCAGTTGGCCAGGTCGCCGCGCTCCGATACCTGGAAGGCGCCGAGCACGCAGATGTCGAGATGGCCGCCGCGCATCATGCCGAAGGCGTCGGCATGATGGAAAAAGGCCGCGCCTTTCTCCAGCCGGATCGCCTCCTTTCCCGCATTGATCAGGTCCCAGTCTTCCTGTCCCGGCTCCGCTGCCGACCATTGCCCGAGTACGCCGTTCTCGCTGTGCAGGATGACTTCGCGGTGGCGGGGCAGGTGGTTGGCCACCAGGGTCGGCAGGCCGATGCCGAGGTTCACATAAGAGCCGTTGGGGATATCCCGCGCCACGCGCGCGGCCAGAAGGTTCTTTGCCACTTGGTCCATGGTGTTCAACTCGCTTGCAAGAGTGCCGCTTGCGTGCCGGCGTTGTCGCGCAGCACTACGCGGCTGACGAAGATCCCGGGGGTCACGATGGCTTCCGGGTCCATCTCGCCCAGCTCGCAGACCCGCGTTACCGCGGCGATGGTCTGGCTTGCCGCCATCGCCATGACGGGCGCGAAGTTGCGCGCGGTCTTGTTGTAGACGAGGTTGCCCCAGCGGTCGGCCGCCGCGGCGTTGATCAGCGCGACGTCGACGTGGATGGGGTACTCGAGCACGTAGCCGCGTCCGTCGATCTGGCGTGTCTCCTTGCCTTCAGCCAGCAGCGTGCCGAAGCCCGTTGGCGTGTAGAAGGCGCCGATGCCGCTGCCGGCGGCGCGCAGGCGCTCTGCCAGCGTGCCCTGTGGCACGACTTCCAGCTCGATCTGGCCGGCGCGGTACAGTGCTTCGAAGACGTAGGCATCGCGCTGGCGCGGGAACGAGCACACCAGCTTGCGTACCCGGCGGGTCTTGAGGAGTGCGGCCAGCCCGTGGTCGCCGTTGCCGGCGTTGTTGCTGACTACCGTGAGATCCGTGGCGCCCTGTTCGATCAGGGCGTCGATCAGTGCATCGGGCATGCCGGCGCCGCCGAATCCGCCGATCGCGATGGTGGCGCCGTCGTGGACATCGTCCACGGCTTCGCGCGCCGTTCTGTAGAGCTTATCGATCATGTCTCGCTTCATTGTTGTTTGGCGAGACTAGGTTGCCATGCAGTCGGCGGCCTAACAATTTCGGGTTCTGCAAGCTGCCTTAGCGCTGGCTTAAGGCGTGGCGAAGCGGGGCGACTGCACGCCCGGTTGCGTGTTGAGAAGGGCTGCGTTGTCAGAGTCCCTGCTTCGAAGCGCGGGCGACACCGCGCCCCGCTAGCCAGTTTCGGGGCGGAGATCGAGCGGGGGCAGGTGCAAGCAGGGAAGGGCGCGAGCTAGCTGGCGATGCCGCCCGGTGCGTAGCGGCCGATCAGCCGGTTGGCGAACTCACGGGCGAAGCTGGACAGGCCTTCCAGGTCTCGTGCGCAAACCTGGAAGGTGCGTATGGCCCAGTCATCGCGCAGGTTACAGGCTCCGATCGGCTGCTCGCCCTTGAGGCGCGCGAACGCGGCCTTTGGCATGATGGCGATGCCGGCCCCGGCGGAGACCATGCGGCAGATGGCATCGTAACTGGCCACATGCACCCGGATGGTCATGGGCTTGTGCAGCGCGCCGGCAGCACGCATCATGAACATCTGGAAGGCACTGCCTTCGAGCAGCGCGACGAAGGCGTACTCCAGCAACTGCTCGAACCAGACCTCGCGTTGCGCGAGCAGCGGATGGCCGAGCGGCGCGACCAGAATCAGTGCGCTTTTGACGAAGGGCACCGCTTGCAGGCCCGCGGTGGGCACATTGCCGGAGATGATGCCGAGATCGGTGGCGCCTTCGCGCACCAGGCGGACGATGTCGTCGCTCAGGCGCTCGCGCACGTCGATGCGCACGTCCGGGTGGCTGGCGAGGTAGTCGCCGATCACCGGGGGCAGGTACTCGGTGATGGCCGTGGTGTTGGCTACCAGCTTGAGCTGCCCCGAAAGGCCCGCGGTAAACGGCTGGAGATTGCCTGTGAGCCGCTCTAGCTCGGCGAGCACGACGCGGGCGTGCTGGAGATAAACCTCGCCGGCCGCTGTCAGCGATACGCCCTGGGGCGAGCGCTCCAGCAAGCGCACGCCCAGCGTGTCTTCGAGATTCTTGATGCGGTTGCTGACCGCCGGCACGGAGAGGAAGGAGCGCTCCGCACCACGGGTGAGGCTTCGTGTTTCCGCTACATTGACAAAGAGGCGGAAATCGGTGATGTCGAAGGGAACGGCCATGCTGCTGGACTCGCGGCAAACTGGGTGTGCCACGATCATACCCGTGACGGCGGGAAGGCACGCGGCGGGCAAGCGGCCGCCCCGTAGCTACCAGGTGGCCGGCTCGAAGCGGAAGCCCGCGCCCTGGCGCCTGACATAGCCACAGTAGGGCTCGCCGAAATGCACCGGCAGGATGAGCGCCTCGCGGTCGGCGGCCTGGTTGAGGAAGGCCAGGCGCGTACTGCGCGCCAGGTCCGGGCGGATGCAGTAGCCGGAATTCACGTCAGGGCGCACGATTTGCAGCGGGCTGTGCAGGATATCGCCGCAGAAGATCGCTTCCTCGCCCCGCGAGCGGATGCGGAACGCGACCTGGCCGGGGCTGTGCCCCTCGGCGGGCTCGACCTGCAGGCAGCCGGCGATCTCCTGCCCGGGCACCAYCATTTCCGCCAGACCTTCCGTGACCACTGGCATGACGCTGTCAAAAAAGGACTCGCCAAACACGTCCACCACACCCGGCTCCTTGTTGCGGCCCTCGTCGCAGAAGACGAAGTCATCCTTGGGGATGTAATAGCGCGCATTGGGGAAGGTTGGCACCCAGCGGTTGTCCTGCCAGGTGGTGTTCCAGCCGACGTGGTCCGCGTGAAGGTGCGTCATCACCACATGGGTGACCTTCTCCGGCGGCGCGCCGGCGGCGATCATCCACTCGCGCACCAGCGTGTTGAGCATATTCATGCGCGCAATGCCGGCGCGCGGCTTGAAGTTGCCCACGCCGGTATCGACCACGATGATGTCGTCGCCGGCGTGCACCACCCAGAACTGGATCGTCACGATCAGCTTGTTCATGTGCGGTATCCAATGGTGCGGCGCCATCAGGCCGGCATTGGCGTCGAGCACGGCGCGGTCGATGTCCGGAAAGAGGAAGGCGGGGTCGTGCGTCGGTCCCGCGTATTCGAGGATGCGGGTGATCTTCAGGTCGCCGACGGTGCGCGATTGCATCATGTGCCTTGTCTCCGTTTGGTCTTGCGGCCCCTCCCGGGGTGGGGCGCTTGCGGTATCGCCAACTTTTGCATTGGCAGGCGTCGAGCATCGGCTATCTTCAGCGCCTCGCCAATTTCGCATTCCAAAAGAGGGGTTTCAGGTAGCTTCATGTGCCGGAACAGTGGCAGCGGCGACAGCAGATTCGTGCGTGAGCGAGGACAGCGGGTTGCCCAACTGCAGGACCGCGCACGGGATCAGACACTTGACCTCTGGGCGGTGACCTTTGTCCGCCCTGGCCGTCCTAGTCTTTCCTTGCCAAATGTCTTAGCAAGGCCGCGTTGAATCGTTCCGGCTGATCGATATTCGGCAAGTGGCCCGCCCCTTCGATCAGGTCGAGCCGGCTTCCCTGGATCATCGTCTGGATTGCCTTGTTGGCTTCCGGCAGTACCCCATCATTCGCGCCGACCAGCAGGGTGGTGCAGGTGCGGATTCCGGCGAGCGCCGGCAGGTAGTTCAGTTGCTGGATGGCCCGGGCGCAGCCTGCAAAGCCGGTCACTGAGGTTGAAGCCGCAATGGCGCGTAGCCGCGCCGCGGTCTCTGGTTCCCGGGTCAGGAACGGAAGGCCGAACCAGCGCTCAAGGGTGCCATCGGCCAATGCGGCGCAACCGCCTGCGCGGGCCTGCTCGATGCGCGCATCCCACGGCGCGGCGACTTCCGGCGGTGCATCGGCGCGGGCATCGCACAGGCACAGGCTGAGCAGGCGCTCGGCGTGGTGCAGGCCAAGGCCGAAGCCGATCATGCCGCCAAGTGACAAGCCCACGTAGTGGACTTGTTCCAGGTCCAGTGTATCCAGGACTGCCACGGTATCGGCCACCAGGTCGTCCATGCTGGCCGGCGCGGTGTCGACGGTCGAGTCGCCGTGGCCGCGGATGTCGGCGCGAACGACCTGCCAGCCGCGGCTGGCGAGCAGTGCTGCCTGGGCGTCCCACATGGCGTGGCTGGAAAGGATCGAATGGCTGAGAAAGACCGCCGGCGCGCGGGGGTCGCCTGCGCGCACGACATGAAGGCGACCGCGCCCGGACAGCGCAACGGTGGTGATGCGGGGGGTGAAGTCAGGCATCGTGCTCTCCTCAATAGCCGGCGAAGAACTCGGCAACCACTTGTTCGGGCGGCACGCCGCAGGCGTCCAGCGAGTCTTGCAGCGCACCCACCATCGCGGTCGGCCCGACCACGTAGTAGATGCTGTCCTGCCAGTCCGCCACGTCGGCACGGATGCGCCCGGCGTCAATGAAGCCGCCGCGCGTGCGCACCTTCGCGTGCGCAGCGTCGTGTTCGCCACAGCCTTCGCTGCTTTCGCTGCTTTCGCTGAACACATGCACCACTTCGAAGTTCTCCAGTTCGGCCGTCAGGGCGTCCAGTTCTTCGCGCCAGGCCACGCTAGCCGGCGAGCGGTTGCCGTACAGCAGGGTGACCCGGCGCGCAGCACCTGCGCCGTTGCGCTGCAGGTGCCGCAGCATGCTGTAGAACGGCGTAATGCCGATGCCGCCGGCCACCATGACTACCGGTCGCTGGTCGTCTTGCAGGACAAAGTCGCCCATCGCCGGACTGATCAGCACCGATGACGCGCCTGGCTGGCCTTGCCCGAGATGGCGCTTGAACGCCGAATCGCGCATCCGCATCGCCACCGTGAGATGGCCGTCGTGCGGGGCGCTGGCGATGGAGAGCATGCGTTCGCCATCGTCTTCCTCGGTGGGCGTGAAGCCCGGAATCTGCACGCTGAGGAACTGGCCGGCTTCAAACTCGAAGCCGGGCGGGCGTTCGAGGTCGAAGGCGACGGTATGTTCGGCGATGGTGCGGGTGGCGAGGATACGGGCGGTGAAGGTTTCGGAATCCGACATGGGAGTCTCCATAAGGCGGTGAAAGTCTGGCGCGGGCACTCAGCGCGTCGTGCCCGTGTTGTGCAGGTCGGCAATGGTCAGGCGCGGGGTCAGCGCCTGCTGGTCGGTGCGCAACTCGATGAGCGCGGGCCGTCCCGCCTGCACCGCGCGATCCCAGGCGGYGGCGAAATCGGCGGTGCGTTCCACCACCTCGCCGTGACCGCCGTAGGACTCGGCAAGCCGCGCGAAGTCGGGATTGCACAGGTCGGTGCCGCACACGCGGCGTGGATAGTGGCGCTCCTGGTGCATGCGGATGCTGCCGTACATGCCGTTGTTGACCACCACGACAATGACGTTGGCGCCGTATTGCATGGCGGTGGCGAACTCCTGGCCGTTCATCAGGAAGCAGCCGTCGCCGGCAAAGCAGACCACGGTGCGGCCGGGATGGCGCAGTTTGGCGGCAATGGCGGCGGGCAGGCCGTAGCCCATCGTGCCGCTGGTCGGCGCAAGCTGGGTGTTGAGGCCGCGGTACGGGTAGAAGCGCTGGACCCACAGGGTGTAGTTGCCGGCGCCGTTGGTCAGGATGCTGTCGGCGGGCAGCCGCTCGCGCAGCCACGCCATGATCTCGCTGAGGTTGACTTCGCCGGGCATGGCGGTGGGACGCAGGAAGTCCCGGTAGTCGGCATTGGCGGCCTCGGTCCAGGCCTGCCAGCAGGGCGCCGCCGCTGGGGCGGGCAGCGCGCGCGCCGCGCGGGCGAAGGCCGGCATGGTGGCGTTGATCGGCAGCTCCGGCCAGTACACACGGCCCAGTTCATCCGGATCGGCGTGGACGTGCACCAGCGTCTGCGCGGGGCGCGGCACCTGCAACAGCGTGTAGCCGTTCGTGCTGGTCTCGCCCAGGCGGGCGCCCACGGACAGGATCAGGTCGGCTTCGGTGATCCGGCGCGCCAGGGCGGGGTTCATGCCCAGTCCCGCTTCGCCGGCGTAACGCGGGCTACGGTTGTCGAACAGGCCCTGGCGGCGGAACCCGCAAATGACGGGCAGCGCGTGGCGCTCGCTGAAGGCCGCGATGTCGGCGTACGCCTGTTCGGTCCAACCGCCGCCGCCCAGCACCATCAGAGGATGGCGCGCCCCGGCCAGCAGTTCCTGCAGTCGCGTCATCGCATCGGCATCCGGGCACGCCTGGGCAGGCCTGGCCGGCGGGCAGTCGGCCACGCAGGCAACTTCTTCCAGCATGTCTTCGGGCAGGGCCAGCACGACCGGACCGGGGCGGCCCGACATGGCGACATGGTAGGCGCGGCTTACCAGTTCCGGGATGCGTGCGGGCGAGTCGATCTCGTCCACCCACTTGGCCATGTGGCCGAACATGTGGCGGAACTCGATCTCTTGCCATGCCTCGCGCCCGCGATGGCCGCGCGCGGCCTGGCCGACGAACAGGATCAGCGGCGTGGAGTCCTGGCTGGCGGTATGCACGCCGATGCTGGCATTGGTCGCGCCCGGCCCACGTGTCACGAAGCAGATGCCGGGGCGTCCGGTGAGCTTGCCGTAGGCCTCGGCCATGTGGGCGGCACCGCCTTCCTGCCGGCAGACGACCAGTTGCAGGCGCGCGCGCGCATCATGCATGGCGTCGAGGGCCGCGAGAAAGCTTTCGCCGGGCACGCAGAAAGCGGTGTCGCAACCCTGGGCGAGCAGGGCGTCGATAAGGATCTGGCCGCCGGTGCGGTCTTTGAGGTCAGGCTGCATGGGGAAGCTCCGCATGTTCGTGTCGATGAGTGGCCATAGAGGCTGCGCTGGCCAGCATGGCGGGGGCGCCGATGGCGCACAGATAGGACGGGTCGAGCGCCGCGACGTCGGGGCAGCCGAGCAGCGCGAGATTGACATCGATCTCGCGCTTGAGCACTTCCAGCGCCTCCTGCGCCAGGGCGCGCCCACCCGTCGCCAGTCCATAGAGCAGCGGGCGGCCGCAGAACGCCGCGTCGGCACCCAGGGCCAGGGCCTTGAGCACGTCGGTGCCGCGCCGGATGCCACCATCCAGGATCAGCTTCAGGCCGCTGCCGGCCACGGCGTGGGCGATGGCCGGCAGGGCGTCCAGCGGCGCAAGCGCGCCGTCGAGCTGTCGCCCACCGTGGTTGGAGACAAAGATGCCGTCGGCGCCGGCTCGCAGTGCGGCCAGTGCATCCTCCGGGCGCAGGATGCCCTTGAGCAGCAGCGTGCCCGGCCAAGCCTTGCGGATATGGCGGATGTGCTCCCACGTGAGAGCTGCCCGGCCTGCACGGTGGTCCCCCTTCATGGCGGTCACGATGGGGCCGCCGCGCGTGGCGGCGAAGTTCTCGAAGTGAGGCACGCCGTGTTGCAGCAGCGTCCGGGCGAAGGTTCCCGCCAGCCAGCGCGGGCGTGCGAGACCGCCCAGGATCAGGCGCGGGCTGGGCCGCAGGGGCAGGCTGAAGCCGTTGCGGATCTCGTTCTCCCGGGTGGACGCAATCGGTACGTCGACGGTCACGACCAGCACACGAACCGCAGCCCGGCGCAGCCGCTCCAGCAGGGGATCGATCACCTCCGTGCGCGCCGGCAGGTAGGCCTGGTACCACATGTCCGGGTTGACCTTCGCCACCCTCTCCAACGGCGTGGTCGAGGCCGCGCTAAGCACGAACGGCACGTTCGCGAGCCGCGCCGCGGCGGCCAGCGCGCAGTCGGCGTCGAAGCCGCATAGTACGCTGGCGCCCATGGGGCTGATACCGAGCGGCGCGGCAAAGCGCGTGCCGAACAGCTCTGCGGACTGCGAGCGCGCCGACACATCGACCAGCGGCCGTGTCAGGAACCGCCAACGGGCGAACGCTGCGCGGTTGCCGTCCAGGGAACTGCCGTCCTCGCTGCCGCCACTGACGTAGCCGAAGACGCTGGCCGGCAGGCGCCGCCGCGCGGCACGCTCCAGATCGGCCAGCGAGAGTATCCGTGGTGCGCTCATCGCGTCGTCTCCAGGACTGCCATGTCTGTCATTCCGCCGAGATCCGGTTGTCGCGGATGACTTTTTCCCAAAGCCGGGACTGCGCCTGGAAGAAGGTCTTGAAATCGGCGACCGAACCGCCCATCGGCATGACGCCCTGCTGGGTGAACACCTGCCTGACGTCGTCCGACTGCAGTGCCTTGTTGAGTTCCGCATTCAGTCGGGTCACGATCGCCTGCGGGGTGCCGGCGGGCGCCGCCAGCCCGTACCAGACCGAGACATTGAAGCCGGGGTATCCCTGTTCCGCCACCGTCGGCACCTCTGGCGTCAGCGGCGAGCGCTGGGGGCTGGTCACCGCCAGCGCGCGCATCTTGCCCGCACGCAGGTGGGGCAGCACGTTGGGCGTGTTGTCGAACATCACGTCAACCTGGCCTCCCAGCAGGTCGCTCACCATGGGCGAGCTGCCCTTGTAGGGGATCTGCTGCATATCTGTGGACGTGAGGCTCTTGAAGTACTCCATCGTCAGGTGGTTGGAGGTGCCGTTGCCCGCGGTGGCGTAGTTGACCTTGCCCGGCGTGGCCTTGACCCTGTCCACGAGCTCACGCATCGATCTGTAGGGTGAGTCCTTGCGCACGACAAGCAGGTTCGGGGTTTGGGCGCCAAGGATGATCGGGGCGAAGTCGCGGTCCGCGTTGTAGGCGAGCTTCCTGTAGAGATACTGGTTCACCACGAGCGGAAAGCCGACCACCGTCAGGGTGTAGCCGTCTGGCGCGGCCCGTGCGCCGAACTCCGTGCCGACGATGGTGCCGGCACCGGGCCGGTTCTCCACCACCACGGGCTGCCCGAGGGCGGCGTGCAGCTTGCGGGAGAAGACGCGCGCCATGGTGTCGTTGAAGCCGCCGGGGGTGTACGGCACGACGATGGTAATGGGCTTGGACGGATAACTGTCAGGCTGGGCATGCGCGCCAGCGGCGATCAGCGCGCCGAGGGCAAGCGTCAGGATGCGGGGGATGGGTTTCATGGCGGTTGTCTCCTGGAGTCTGTTCTGGCGCGCGCTCGGGAGGCGCGTCGTGGCTAAGTCAACCTGGCATCCGGATCGTGCCGACGCTGTGGTAGATGTGCTTGATCTCGACGAAGTCGATGAGGGCGTCATAGCCATGCAGGCGGCCGATGCCGCTGCGCCGGTAGCCGCCGGTCTCGGCCTCCGCGAACAGCTTGTTGTGGTCGTTCAGCCAGACCGTCCCGTTGCGCAATGCACGGGCGACACGCCATGCGCGCGCGCCGTCGTGCGTCCAGACGCTGGCGGACAGGCCGAACTCGGTATGGTTGGCGCGGGCCACGGCCTCGGCCTCGTCGTCGAAGCGCTCCAGCACAACGAAGGGGCCGAAGATTTCCTCTTGCACGAAGAAGGCGCTGGTGTCGCGTTGCGCGACCAGGGCAGGGCTGACGAAGTGCCCCGCGGACAGCGCACCGCCCAGCGGGCCGCCGCGCACGATGACCTCGTCGGCGGCATCCATCGCGGCCGCCATCTGGTTGGCCACATGGGTGGCTGCAGCGCGGTCGATCAGGGGGCCCATCGCGGCGCCCGAGGCCAAGCCGGGCCCGATCTCGAGCGATTGCAGCGCCTGCGCCAGGGCCTGCTTCATCTCGTCGTAGCGCGAGCCGTGCACCAGCACGCGGCGTGCTGCCGTGCACTGCTGGCCGGAAATCACCGTGGCCGCCCGTGCCAGCTGAGGGGCGACGCTGGCGATGTCGGCATCCTCGAACACGAGGCAGCAGGACTTCCCGCCCAGTTCCAGCGACAGTTTTTTCATGGTGGACGCGGCATCGGCCATGATGCGCTGGCCCACGGCGTTGGAACCGGTAAAGCTGATGACGTCCACCTCGGGCGAGGCGACCAGGCAGCGGGCCACCGCGCTGCCCGTCTCGTTGACCTGGTTGACGACGCCTGGCGGCAGCGCCTCGTCCGCGTGCAAGGCACGGAGGATTTCGGTCGAGATCAGCGCGGTCTGGGCGGCGGGTTTGATCACGCAGGTGCAGCCGGCCGCCAGCGCGGGTGCCAGTGCGCGCACAAGGAGCACGACCGGGGCATTCCACGGAATGATCAGGCCAGCCACGCCGGCAGGCTCTTTCAGCATGGTGGAGAACACGCCCGGCTCGACTTCCAGCGCATGGCCGGGGATATGCCGTGCCAGGCCGGCGTAGTAGCGGATCTCCGAGACCGCGCCGGCGATCTCGGCGCGGGCCTGCGCCAGGACCTTGCCGTTCTCGCGCGTCAGCAGGTTGGCCAGCGCCTCCGCGCGTGCTTCGACGCGGTCGGCCCAGCGCAGCATCACCATCTGGCGCAAGCGCGGATTCTGGGACCAGCCCGGCTTCTCGAAAGCTTCCCGGGCGGCCGCGATGGCGGCACGCGCATCGGTCTCGCCACTGTCTGCCAGGTGGCCGAGCGAGGTGCCGTCGGCGGGATTGAGACTAACGGCCGTGGCGCCGCAGGCAGCAGGCTGCCATTGGCCGCCAATCAGGTTGGGGGCTTGAAAGTCGCTCATTGTGGGTAGCGAAAATTAGAAAGGCTGGGATGAACGTTGCCACCCGCCCGCGCGAAATGCGCGAAACGGCGGGAGGGGACGATGCCGGGAAGCCGTGCGCTCGGGGCTAGCGCACGAGTTCGCGGTTACTGAGCAGGGATGTGTGCATCCGCGACCACGCGTTTCCACAGCACCATCTGGTGGCCGATGAAGGCCTGGAACTGGGCCGGGCTACCGCCGTCGACGGCTACACCGTGCGTCGCGAACTGCTTCTGGATTTCCGGGCGCCGGAGGATGGCATTGATGTCGGCGTTGAGCTTGTCGACGATCGCTTGCGGCGTGCCCGTGCGCACCATGAAGCCATGCCACGACGACACGTCGTATCCCGGCACGCCGCTCTCGGCCACGGTCGGGATGTCCGGCATCAGGCTCGAGCGGTTCGCATCGGCGATGGCGATAGGCCGCAGCTTGCCCGACTGGATGAACGGCAGGGCATGCGGCAGGGCGTCGAACGCGACTTCCACCTGTCCGCCCGCGAGATCCGTCAGCATTGGCGTGCTGCCTTTGTAAGGCACCTGGTTCATTTCGACCTTCGCCATCCGCGCAAAGTACGCCATGGCGAGGTGATTGGACGAACCGCTGCCCGAGGAGCCGTACGGCAGGTTGCCGTGTGCCGCGCGGGCTGCGCTCAGCAGGTCATTGACGGAGCGCACCTTGGAGCCGGCGTTGACGACCAGCAGCATCGGCGAATGGCCGGCGAGTACGACCGGCGTGAAGTCCCGCATGCTGTCGTAGGGCAGCTTCTGGTACAGCCAGGGGTTGGCGGCGAAGGGGAATTGCGCCACCAGCACCGTGAGACCGTCGGCCGGGGCGCGGGCCACTGCCTGTGTACCCAGGATCGTGCCGGCTCCCGGCTTGTTGTCGACGATGACCGGCTTGCCCCAGGTCCTCGACAGTTCGTTGGCGACGACGCGGCCCAGGGTATCGTTGAAACCGCCTGGCGGGTAGGGGACGACGATACGCACGGTGCTCGCCGGATAGCTGGCGGGGGCGTCCGCTGCGGTGGCGCGCCCGTTCAGGGCGAGCGCGCCGAACATGAGGCAGGTGGCGATGCGGAAGGGGCGGGTAAAGCGCATGGGGTTGTCTCCAGTCGATCTTGTCTTGTCTTGTCTGTTGGCGCGTCGCCGCGCGCTGGCGCGGCCTGCGTCGTGGAACCGATGCCGCGCTGTCTGCCCGTGGGATCCGGCATGTTGTGAATCGATTCTAGATCCAACCTAATATCACGTCAAATAATCATGTATGATGGTGTATATCAATATTAATGATGTGATGATTGGTCGCATTCTTGGGCAATATGGCTGGGTGGCGAGGACTGCCGCTCGCCGGGCACATCAGAAATTCTGATTTGAAGCAGGGAAAAATCAGTAGAATTGCCCATCGGCGTGTCAAGGAGAAACGATGGAGTTCCGGCAGATCCAATATTTCGCCTGCTTGTTCGAGGAAGGCAGTGTGACGCGCGCCGCCCGACGGCTCGGCATCGTGCAGCCCGCGCTTAGCATGCAGATCGGCAAGCTGGAGCAGGAGCTGGGCCAGAAGCTGTTCGAGCGGAGTACGCAGGGCATGGTGCCGACCGCTTCCGGTCTGCAGATGTACCGCCTGTTCCAGCCAGTGCTGCAGGACTTTGCCAGCGCCCAGGAGGCGATCCTGCGCGTGGACGACGAGCTCAGCGGCCATGTGCGGGTGGGCATGATCGCCTCGATCGCGCAGGGCGTGCTGGCGGGCGCACTGACCGACTTTGCCCAACTGAACCCGCGCGTCACTGTGTCGGTCACCGAGGGCTACAGCAGCGTTCTGACCGACTGGGTGGCGGGTGGCCAGCTCGAGGCCGCCATCATCAACAACCCGCGGCGCGCCTTGCCCTTGCAGATCGAGCCGATCGTTGACGAGGACCTGCTCTTGCTCACCAGTGCCCAGCGCGAATTGTCGCTGCCGCAGCAGACGCCGCTGCGCACGCTGGCCTCGCTGAAGCTGGTCCTGCCGACGCGCCAGCACGGGCTGCGCACGTTGCTCGAGCATTTCGCGCAGAGCGAGAACATGGAACTGTCGCCCGTATTCGAAACCGATTCGCTGAACGCCATCGTGGAACTGGTCGAGTCCTCGCAACTGGCGACGGTGTTGCCCCGTGTCGCCGTGCGCGCCTTGCTGGAGCAGGGGCGGTTGCATGCCCGCACCGTGGTGTCGCCACGGCTGTCGCGGCTGGTCGTGGCGGTGACCAACCCGCGCCGCCCGCTGCCACCGGCAACYGCTGCCTTCGTCGCGCTGCTCACCGAGCGCATCCGCGCGCTGGGCGGCGAACAAGCTAGCTCGTGACGGCGGCGGGCTGCGGGACGGCCTGAGGGGCGGTCTTGGCAGCCACTGCGCGCGCCTCCCAGGAAACGCTGGCGTCTCCACTCAGGAAAGTCTGGCAGGCCATGCGGTAGCCCGCGGCGATATCCGCGTCGTTGAGATGCTTGCGCTCTTTTGGCTTGACGGCGTCGGCATGCTCTACACCGGTCTCGATGCGGCACTTGCACGTCCCGCAGACGCCCCCGCCGCACTTGAACGGGATGCCGCCCTGATGGCGCATCGACGCCCGCAGCAGGTTGCTGTTCTCGGGCACTTCGGCGACCCGTTCCTGATTGCTGAGAAAGGTGATGCGGATCATGCGGGCTCTCCGGTGGCATCCACTGCGCTGCGCTCCAGGCGCACGTCGAGCGTGCCGAAGCTAACCAGTTCGTTCAGCGCGCTGCGCGCCGCTTCCAGCGTGGGGTACTGCGGCAAAAGTCGCGAGGGAACCAGGCTCACGCGTTCGGGCGGACCGCAGTCAACGATGCGGACCTTGACCGGCTGCGCCAGGCTGGCGATCACAAAGCGCGCGCGGCGGCGGCCGTAGAACAGGTAGTCGTAGCTTTCAACCGGCGCCATGCTGCCATCCAGCTCGGTCCGGTAGTGGCCGTCACGGCTTGAGAGAATCACGTACATCAGGGTCTCCACGGTATGTTCAGGCCTGTGCCGTGGCGCTGGCGGCCACGGCCGGACGCAGATCCACATCCTGGTTGAGGGTGATGTCCTCGTTGATCCAGAGTTGGCACACCAGGCGGAAACCTTCTTCCAGGCGGTCCCCGAGCATCTTCTTCTCCTTCCAGTTAGGCGCCGGCAGGTGCTCGGCCCCGCTGACCACCTTGCACGCGCAACTGGCGCACTTGCCCATCCCGCAGGCGTAGCGCAGGTGGGGGTGCGGAAACTGCTTGATGCCCGCGCGCACCACGAGGTTGCTGTTGGCGCGCACCTCGCCCTCGTGGGCAACGCCATCCTTCTGAAAGGTCACTTTCGGCATATGCCTCCTCTCCATTCTTGAAAATGATTTCACTTTGACTGTTCATCATCGCAAGTGAACTTGTTGCAAAGCATAGATGAGGAAAGATGCCTGACGCAAATCAGACTCGCTGATATAAGTATCATAAAAAATGATACGTATTGATTATTAAATCATCTGTAACTATGCTGTGAAGCACGCCCCGGCCATCGCTGCAATGTGTGCCTGAGCCACTACCCATTCCCCAAGGAGAGACAACCGTGACCCAATTGCTCGATAAAGACAGCTTCCGAACCGTCCTCGAAGACCTCGTGCGGGGCAAAAGTGCCAACTTGTCGCCGTTCAGCCAGGCCTGGGCCCAGGGCAAGCTCAGCCGCACGCACCTGGCACGCTGGGCTGAGAACCACTACCAGTACGTCGGCCCGTTTGCCGACTACCTGGGTTACATCTACGCGCGCACGCCGGCCGATGGCTATACCGATGTCAAGGACTTCCTGCTGGCGAACATGTACGAGGAAGAGATCGGCGGGGACCGCCATACCGACTTGCTCATCCGCTTTGCCGAGGCCTGCGGCTCCACGCGCGAGCGCATCGTCAATCCGGACAACATGCTGGCAGCCACGCGCGGGCTGCAGAGCTGGTGCTACGCGATGGCCATGCGGGAAGACCCCGTCGTGGCGGTGGCGGGCATCGTGATCGGGCTGGAGTCCCAGGTGCCATCGATCTACCGCAAGCAGGCGCCTGCGCTGCGGGAACAATATGGCTTCACGGACGAAGAGGCAGAGTTCTTCGATCTCCACATCGTCTCCGACGAGATCCACGGCGAGCGCGGTTACCAGATCGTGTTGGAACATGCGACCACGCCTGAGCTGCAGCAGCGTTGCCTGAAGGCCTGCGAGAACGGCGCGCAGATGCGCCTGCTCTACACGGGCGAGCTGTATCGCGCATACGTCGAGCAGGATGTCTCGCTGCTTGACCTGAAGCTCGCTGCCTGAGCCAGCATCGGGAACCGGCACATGGCGCGGCCTTGCCGCGCCGGCATGACCGACAGGCGCGTTGCCAAGGCCGCCAGTGCATTCCCGACTCCCTTCCCATATCCCCAAAGCCTTCCGCCATGCCAGCCCCCGACACGCCGATCTACATGGACTACAGTGCCACCACGCCGGTCGATCCGCGCGTCGTGGAGAAGATGGTTCCCTACCTTTATGAGCGATTCGGCAATGCGGCTTCGCGCAGCCATGCCTTCGGCTGGGAAGCGGAGGCGGCGGTCGAGGAAGCGCGCGAGCACGTGGCCCGACTACTGGGCGCCGACCCGCGCGAAATTGTCTGGACGTCCGGGGCGACGGAAGGAAACAACCTGGCGCTAAAGGGCGCCGCGCATTTCTACCGCGGCAAGGGGCGCCACCTGATCACTGTCCGCACCGAACATAAGGCGGTGCTCGACACTTGCCGGGAACTGGAGCGGCAGGGCTTTGAAGTGAGCTACCTCGATGTCGGCCCGGACGGCCTGCTGGATCTGGACGTGCTGCGAAACGCTCTGCGGCCCGACACCATCCTGGTCTCGGTGATGATGGTGAACAACGAAACCGGCGTGATCCAGCCGATTGGCGAGATCGGCGCCCTGTGTCGCGAGCGCGGCATCGTCTTTCACTGCGACGCCGTACAGGCGGCCGGCAAGCTCCCGATCGACCTGTCTGCCTTGCCGGTCGACTTGATGACCGTCACCGCGCACAAGGTGTACGGCCCCAAGGGCATCGGCGCTTTGTATGTCAGGCGCAAGCCCCGGGTCCGGCTGGAAGCGCAGATCCATGGCGGAGGCCACGAACGCGGCATGCGGTCCGGCACCCTGGCGACCCATCAGATCGTTGGCATGGGCGAAGCGTTCCGCCTGGCGGGGCGAGAGCTGGCCACCGAGGCGGGCCGGGTGAGTGCGTTGCGCGACCGCCTCTGGCAAGGCCTGGGCGATCTCGAGCAGGTTTTCGTCAACGGCAGCCTGGAACACCGCATCCCGCACAACCTGAACCTGAGCTTCAACTTCGTCGAGGGCGAGTCGCTGATCATGGGGCTCCGGGGCATCGCCGTGTCTTCGGGCTCCGCCTGCACCTCGGCTTCGCTGGAGCCATCCTACGTGCTGCGTGCACTGGGTCGCAGCGATGAGCTGGCCCATAGCTCGATCCGGTTCACGCTCGGCCGCTTCACCACGGAGCAGGAAGTCGACGCCGTTGTCGCGCAGGTACGCGCATGCGTCGAGAAGCTGCGCAGTCTCAGCCCGCTGTGGGAGATGTACCAGGAAGGGACAGACCTTTCGAAAATCGAATGGGCGGCGCACTGAACAGCCTTCCATGGCTGGCGTAAAGAGAGGGGAAATCGTGGTGGCTCGGGCGGGCTGCCGGCCAGAGATCAGCGCTTTTTGTTGCTGAGGCCGGTGACCGCCCGGGCCGCCTGGGGGCATGCCGCGGTGTCYCGGGACGACATGTTCTTTGCCGCGTGAGTGCGACCATGCAGTAGCAAAACGCCCCGGGGATGAAAGATCCCAGGGGCGTTCTGCATTTTGCATTTGGGCAGTGAGGTTGCCCCAAAAGCAATAATGGAACCTCGCGGGCCCCATTGGATCATCTGCGTGGCCAACGCCATTCTTCTGTTCCTGGCGCCCGGATCACTGGCTCCCGCCTAGCGTTGCCGAAGGCTCGATTCGTCTACGTTCAGGCGATCGGCAAGAAAGTCCAGGAAGGTGCGGATCTTGCTGGGCATTCCCTTCCGGCCCAGGACCATGGCAGTCGCATGCATCGAGGGACTTTCCCAGTTCTCCAGCACTCGCTTTAACCGGCCCGTGCGCAAATCATTTGCACACATGACGTTGGGTAGCATGCTCATGCCAACATGGCCGATGGCCATCTCTCGCGCAATGGAGATATTGTTCACCACCACCTTTCCGTGGATCGTGGCAAAGCGGTGCGTTGCCTGATTGCGGAGAGTCCAGATGCCATCCAGGCGTTGCTGAGCGGTGATGATGCAATCGTGCCTGTGCAAATCGTCCACCGCCAACGGCGTGCCACGACGAGCCAGGTACTCCGGACTCGCATAGACACCGCGGGTGAGCGTCGCAATGCGCCGATWGGTCAAATCGGTGTCCTTGAGTGGGCCGAGCTGGATGGTGAGGTCGTACGGCTCTTCACGGAGATCGACCGTGCGGCTGTTCACATCCACCTCCAATTCAATCTCGGGATACGCCAGCACAAATTCGGATATCACCCGGCCGATCCAGGACACCCCGAAATCGATGGGGATGCTGACTCGCAGGGCCCCACGCATCTCTGTTTGAAGTTCGAGCGTATCCAGACCCGCCTGTTCGACTTCATCCACTACGCGGCGGCAATGTTCGTAAAGGCGTGCCCCAATCTCCGTCGTGGTCAGCTTCCTCGGGCCTTTTTTTAAAAGCGCTGTCCCCATGTGTTGCTCGAGCTGCGTCAACTTGCGGCTGATCGTCGACTTGGGCAGACCCAGCTCGTTCGCGGCGCGCGTGATGCTCTGCGCATTGACCACGTCAAAAAAGAGACGAAGGGAGTTGAGATCCAGTTTTTCTGCCATGACCGGGAAAATTTGGAACACAGGATAAGTCGCTGCACATTCCAGCGAGGCACCGGCAATGCGTTCCACAACTGGAACGCCCCGCCCATTTTTGCAGCTATTCGGAACGCAGACACCATCCTACCATTGGCCACAGCTTGACACCGGACGCAAATGCTTCGCCGATGCGCCCGAACAGAAAAGAACAATACGGAGACAACCAATGAACAGACGCACACTCTCGCGACGGGCGCTGCTGAAGGAGGCATCCGTCTTTGCACCTGCTGCAGCCTTCGGACTCGGCGCCTTCGGAATTCCACGTGCCTTGGCTCAAACGCCGCTTAGATGGGCCAACCTCGCGCCTGGCTTTACCACCTTGCTGACGGAATACATGGTTGCCAAGGGGATCGACAGGGCAAACGGTCTCCAGCTGGGAAGACCCACGGCCTACACATCGGTTACGACCTACTACAACGACTTCGTTGCGGGAAATTACGATATCTGTATCGGCAGCTGGGACACCTTTGCATCCCGTTATCTTTCGGGTGTGCCGCTGCAGTACGTTTGCTCCGTCACCACGGGCAACATGATCAGTATCGTAACGCGGGAAACGAGACTCGCCGCTGTCAGAGACCTCAAAGGAAAGACCCTTGCCGCTCCGCAGTCGACAGGCACGTACCGCATGATGCGTGCCGTTGTAAAAGAGCTCAGCGGGATCGATATCGAGAAGCACGCAGTCGTTCAGAACGTCGACAATCCAGCCGCCGCAATCACCCTGGTGATGGCCAACCGCGCCGATGCGGGACTCACTTGGGAACCCAATGTATCTGTGGGGATCAAGCGCGTTCCCGACATGCGCGTTCTCTACAACGCTGGCGAAGAATATCGCCGCAAGCTCAATCTCGATCTGCCCTATTTTGGCGTTGCGGCTCGCAAGGAAGCGATCGCGCGTGACCCCACTCTTGTCGCGAGGTTGAACAAAGCCTTTGCGCAATGCATTGAGGGCATCACCACAAGACCCGATGAAGCCGTCGCAATTGCAGGAGTGAACTCCGGAACGCCGCCGGATGTGTTAAAGGCGGCAATTGCTTCCCGGCGCCTGGAGTTCAAGCACGCATCGATGCAGACAGAAGAGGGCCGCCGTTCCGTTATCGCGGCGAGTGAGTTCCTGGTGCGCAATGGCGCCCTGGCCAAGACGGTTGACAACGGATTCTTTGCGCTATGAAGCAGGCAGATATCACGGGGACCAACGTCGCCGAGTCCCCAGTGGAGTCTTTGGATTCCTCGACCAAGCAGTCCAGCACGACGGCCAGGAAACACGACCGTCGCGACGCGAAAGCCTTGGTCATTGTGGTGGCGTTACTTTGCATTCTGATGCAGGTAGCTAGCGGGTACGTCCCCGACTACGTGATGCCCTCTCCGGTAGTCATTGCCAGGGCGCTAACCGAGCTGATCGGGGCCGATCTGCTGCACATAGCGATCACGCTCGGGAGACTTGTGGCGGCCATCGTCTTTTCCGCCGTGACGGGGGTCGTTGTCGGACTCCTCATGGGAACCTCGAAGCGCGTCGGCCCCTACTTGAAAGCCATCGTAATGATCGATACAGGCATTCCTGCGCTCTCATGGATGCTGCTTGCCGTCTTCTGGTTCAAAGATCCGGAAGCCCGCATCTTCTTCATACTCACGGTGATCTTGCTGCCGTTCTATGCCATGAATGTGTACGAAGGTGTTCGTGCTCTCTCGACAGAATGGATTGACATGTTGGAAAGCTTCCGGCCATCACGCTGGCAGATGCTGCGCTTCCTGGTTGCGCCGCACATTATCCCGTACATATTCCTGACGACAAAATCCGTGATCGGTTATGCCATTCGCATGGTGATCTTCGCGGAACTGGTGGCGTCGGCTTTCGGAATAGGGTCACGAATGAGTTTCGCCCAGTCCACGTTCCGGATTGATCAGGTGATGGCGTGGACATTCCTTCTGGTCTTATTGAACCTGGCGATTCAGTGGGTGGCCACATTCGCGGAAAGCCGGCTCCTCGGTTGGCGTAAGGAAGCAAAGGTGCGCTAATGAAAGATTCGAATTGTCTGATTATTGAACTGCGCGATGTAGTAAAGCGCTTCGGCAGCTACACGGCGATCGACCACCTCTCGATGGCGGTCCGGGAGGGTGAAACCGTTGCGCTGCTTGGTCAAACTGGCGCCGGCAAGAGCACGGTAATGTCGCTGCTGATGGGAACGGCCACCGCGGATGCGGGCTCGGTAATGGTTGCTGGTGTCGATCCAGCTAGCGAGTTCACGGCACTTCGTGGCAAGTTGGCCGTTAGCTTTCAGACGGATCGGCTACTGCCGTGGCGCACTGCGCAAGAAAACGTCGAGCTTGGCCTGCTGTTGTTGAACTACCCAAGGAAGCAGGCACAGCAGCGCGCACAGGAATGGCTGCATCGAGTGAAACTTGGTTCCGCATGCAATAAGTACCCTGTGGAACTCTCGGGAGGCATGCGCCAGCGCGTATCGCTAGCTCGTGCCCTGGCAGTCGATCCAGCACTTATCTTGCTCGACGAGTCGTTCAGTCAGCTCGATCACGTCACCTCGCAAACATTGCGACGCGATTTCTCCGAGATCGTGCGTGAGCAACGCAAGACCTGTGTTTTCGTCACGCATCGTATTGAAGATGCACTGGAGATTGCTGATCGGGTGATTGTGCTCGCGGCACCTGCCCGGGTCTGTCTTGAGCTATCCATTGACGCAGAACAGAGAAGAGATGCCACTCGCATGGCCGAGATGCATGAACAAATCGAGCGTGCTATCGGAGGCGAGTCACTTGTGCATTAGGGGGCACGCAACCCGACCGCCAGGTCGACCTAGCCAAAGCCACAACAACCCAGACTAAGTGAGAAAGCGAGCATCACATGAGCCATCAGGACCATCGGGAAAATCAGGACCATCAGGACATCATTGTCGAAAAAGTAGAAGGCTGGTTGGAGATCACCATCCATCGCCCGGAGAAACTGAACTCGCTGCGAGAGACGACCGCGGAAGAGATTCTGGGCGTGCTGAGCGAGGTGGAATCGCGTCGCGACATAGCGGCCGTGATTCTCAAGGGGAGTGAAAAGGCCTTCTGCACGGGTATCGACACCAGCGAGTTCACGATCGGTGACAACGAGTATTTTGACTTCTATCGCAAGCGTCGGCGCCTGCGCAAGGTGAACCAACTGTTCCGGGAACTCCCTGGTTTCTCGAAGCCGATCATCAGCGCCATTGAGGGTTTCGCTCTAGGCGGAGGGCTGGAACTGGCGCTTGTCGGCGACCTGATTGTCGCTGGCGCCAACGCGAAGTTCGGCCTGCCCGAGATCCGGCTGGGCCTGATGCCCGGTGGCGGCGGCACGCAGACGCTGCCGCGTCTTGTTGGCCCCGCGTTGGCCAAGGAACTCATGTGGACCGGTCGACGCATCACAGCTGCCGAAGCGCGCGAGTACAGGCTGGTTAACCACGTTACCGAAGCAGGCATGGCCCTGGAGAAGTCGCGCGAACTAGCCCGCACGATCAGCGGCAATGCACCTCTGTCGGTGATGTTTACCAAGACGGTCATCGACCGCGGGATGGACCTTCCGCTCATGGAAGGGATGGCGGCGGAAGGAGATGTGTCCTTCATGCTGTACTTCACAAAAGATCGCCAGGAGGGTCTGAATGCCTTCCGCGAAAAGCGTACACCGGATTTCCGAGGAGAGTGAGAGCATGAAGCAAAAGGATATCGTGATTGGGGGATACGCAGAAACTCCCATCGACTACAAGACGGGCCGCAGCGCGTATGACCTGGCCGGGGAAGCACTCGACCAATTGCTTGCGAAGACAGGCATCGACAAGAGTGAGATTGATGGGCTGTCGGTAACCACCGCCTTGTCGGAAGCCCAGAATCCGTTCTTCGCTGTCTACATGACCGAAGCGCTTGGCCTGACACCAACATGGCTGAACTACGGGGGTATCGGCGGCTGCTCGGCTACGGGTGGCGTGGCGCGTGCCATGTCGGCAATCCGCGACGGCATGTGCAAGCTGGCTGTCGTGATGTCCTCCGATGCGCCCAGTTCCGACTGGCGCTCGAACTACGGCGCTTACCGCAGCGAGTTCCAGGACCCTCCGGGCGTGCAGGGGCCGCCCGCCACCTTCGGCCTGCTGATGAGTCGCTATATCCACCAGTACGGGCTGGACCCCGAAGCGCTGGGGAAGATCGCGATCACGCAGCGCGCGCATGCCCTGCACAACCCGAACGGTTACAAAAAGTTCCAGAAAGAACTCACCATGGAGGAGTACATGCAGTCGCGTGTCATCGCGGACCCGCTGCGCGTACTCGACAGCGTGATGTTCTGCGACGGGGCCAACGCCTTTATCGTCACCACCGAGGCGAATGCCAGGCGCCTGGGTTTGAAGAAGATGGTCTACCCGGTCGCCTATGGGGAGGTCACCAACTTCAACGGGGCCGATCCGCTGGCCGACATCACGCTGTCCGGTTTCACCAGGATAGGCCCCGAGGTTCTGCGCAAGGCAGAGCTTGCGCCCAGGGACGTCCGCATGTTCCAGCCCTACGACGACTTCACGATTGCCGTGATGATGCAGTTCGAGGCCTTCGGCTTTTGCGAGCGCGGCCAGGGCTCGGCCTACACGCTGCGCACCGATCTTTCCTTCGACGGTGACCTGCCGCTCAACACTGGCGGCGGCCAGATTTCCGCCGGCCAGCCAGGACTCGCAAGCGGCGGGCTCAACCTTGCGGAAGCCGTGCGCCAGATGTTCGGCGAAGGCGGCGCCCGCCAGGTGAACGATCCGCGCAACGCGCTGGTTACCGGCATTGGCGTCATTCCCTACGGTCGGAACTGGGGTACCAGCTCGGCCATGGTCCTGGAGGCATGAACAGCATGAACGAAACGATGAACACTCCCCCGTCCCGCCCGATCCCGAAGCAGGGCGTCTTTGTCGACAGCAAGCCGTTCTGGGACGGCATCGCGCAAGGCAAGCTGATGCTGCAGTACTGCACAGTCGCCCAGCGCTTCCAGCACTATCCGAAGCCGGTCAGCGGCTTCACGGGCCGACGCACGCTGGAGTGGCGCGAAGTCTCCGGCAAGGGCACGATCTACGCGTGCACCGTGGTGCGAATCGCCGGCCCCGGTGTCGAGGGGCGCATTCCGTTGTGCGTCGCGACCGTCGAACTGGACGAGGGCGTCCGCATCATCGCCAATGTCTTGAGATGCGCGCCAAGTGACATGGCGATCGGCAAGCGCGTGAAGCTGGCCATCGACCACTTGGCGCCCGAGCATCCGTACCCGGCCTTCGAACTCGAATAAGGAACGCCATGCGTCTCGAACAATTTATGGCGGCGCATGCGTTGCGCACGCCAGCGAAGGCGGCCGTGGTCGTCGGCGATAAGCGGTTGAGTTACGAGGATCTGCTCTGCAGTTCGCGTTCCCTGGCCGCCGGGCTACGGCGCGCCGGCGTGGTGCAAGGCGACCGGATCGTCGTGTACCTCCCCAACTGCATCGAGTTCGTGCAGGTCATGTATGCGGCGTTCACGCTAGGTGCAATCGTCATCCCGGTGAACACGCGCAACACGCCACGCGAGCTGGTCTATTTCGCGCAGGACAGCCAGGCGCGCATGTTGGTGTTTCACGCCGAGAGCGCGGCGGCGATCGAAGAGCTATCTTCCGAGTTCATGGGTGTTCGGCGCTTGTCGGTCGGTGGCGACGTGGCCGGCGCCGAATCCCTCGAGACGCTCCTGACGCGTTCCGACGAACGGCTGCCCGAGTTGGCATTGACGCCCGACGACGCCATGATCCTGTACACGTCGGGCACGACCGGGAAGCCCAAGGGTGCCATTCTTACGCACGCCAACTTCGTGATCGGCAATGCCTTCGTCAACGCGGTGGAGTGGGGTGTCACGGCCGACGATGTGTTTCTCGTCACCACGCCACTGGCGCATCGCACGGGCCTTGCGCGCCTGATGAACTCCATGGGCCTGGGTGCCACGCTGGTGGTAATGGAGCGCTTTGACGCCCAGGCGGCGGTTAACATCATCGAGCGCGAGCAGGTGAGTGCTGCCGGCATGGTGCCCACCGTCGCGCGCATGTTGATGCCGGTGCTCGAACAGCAGGCCGCGCGCTGTGCCAGCCTGCGCCACATCATCGTCACCGGCGAAGCATTTCCCGTGGAACTCAAGCGCCGGATGATCGATCATCTGCCAAAGGCACGGCTTCACTCGTTCTTCGCGATGACGGAGGTGGGATCTGTCACGGTCCTCAATCACGAGGAGCAATTCACGCACCCTGCGTCGGTCGGTCGCGTGACACCCGGTGTGCAGGTGAAGTTGATTGACGAGAAGGGCCAGCAGGTCTCCGTCGATGATGTCGGCGAGATTCTGGTGCGGTCCGGCGAGGCAGGTCGGTTCACCACAATGAAGGGGTATTTCGGGCGGCCGGAGGCGACTGCTGCGACGATCGTCGATGGCTGGGTTCACACGGGCGATATGGGTCGCTTCGACGCCGACGGCTACCTCTATATCGTCGACCGCAAGAAGGACATGGTGCTCAGCGGCGGCTTCAATATCTATACGAAAGAGGTCGAGCAAGTGCTGGCGGAGCACCCCGACGTCGCCGATGCGGCCGTGGTGGGCGTGCCCGATGACATCTTCGGAGAGGCGGTGGCCGCTTTCATCGAGCGGCATCCCGGCAGGGCGTTGAGCGTGGATGCGATCCAGGAACATACCAAGTCGCGCATCGCCAGCTACAAGAAGCCTAGGCATGTCTTCTTCGTCGACGCGCTGCCGCGCAACGGCGTTGGCAAAGTGCTCAAGGCCGATCTGCGCGAGATCGCGCTTGCGCGGCTGGCACAGCCGGTAACATGAACATGGAGCTTCGTCTGGATGCAAAGGCGTCGCACTGGATAGGAGGCGAGTGGGTGTCTTCGGGCGCGTACTTCGATTCGACCAACCCGGCCGACGCTTCGCTGATTGGAAGCGCACCGGCTGGGGGAACGGCCGAGGCGAAGGCTGCGGTCAACGCAGCCCGGCATGTCTTCTATACCACGGCCTGGCGCTACAGTCCGCGTCTGCGCGCTCGGGTACTGCTCGACATGGCCTTCCGGCTGGAGAACGATGCTCCCGCGCTTGCGCGGTTACTCACACTGGAGAACGGCAAGTTGCTGCGCGAGTCGGCCGGCGAGGTCGAGGGGGCTGCGTCAGAGCTGCGCTATTACGCCGGTATGGCTCGGAGTGCGGCCGGCCGCGTGGTGGAGCCCATGCCAGGCGTGCGCTCGCTGATTACGCACGAGGCCGCGGGTGTAGTGGCGATCATCGTGCCCTGGAATGCGCCGTTGATTCTCTTCGTGCGCTCGCTAGCCCCCGCGCTTGCAGCGGGTTGTACTGTGGTGGTCAAGGCGGCGCCGCAGACAGCGCTCTTTATGCATCGCGTGGCGCAACGCCTGTCTGAAGCCGTGGATCTGCCACCGGGCACGATCAACGTTGTGCATGAGCCTGGCAGCGACGTGTCTCAGGCGTTCGTCGCCTCGCCTGATGTCGACGTGGTCAGCTATACCGGGAGCACCGCCGTTGGCAAGACCATCATGGCCGCGGCGGCGCCGCAGCTAAAGCGTCTGTCGCTGGAACTCGGCGGCAAGGCGCCCTGCGTGGTGTGCGACGACGCGGATCTGGCCATTGCTATCCCAGCCATCCTCGAAGCGGGGACAATCCTGTCGGGCCAGCAATGCACGGCGGCGAGCCGCATCCTGGTGCACAGGAGGATTTATGACGATTTCCGCGACACCATGGTCGCGGCGATGCGGCACTTCCCCGTCGGGCCGGGCCATCTGCCGGACAGCCAAATGGGCGCCGTCATCGATATGGCAAACCGCGACCGGATCCTCGCCCTTGTCGATGAACTTGCCGACCGCCATCGCATGCTGGTGCGGGGCGGCCCGGTGGCTAATCTGCCGGCCCATGGGGCGTTTGTTTCGCCGACGCTGGTCGAAGTCGACGATCCGCAAAGCGAAGCCGTTCAGGCCGAGCACTTCGCGCCCCTGATGACGCTGGAGGTGTTCGACGACGACCGCACCGGCTTCGCGCTGGCCAATGCCACGCGCTTCGGTCTGGGGGCCAGCGTGTGGTCGCGCGACAGCGTAAGGGCGCATCGTATCGCCAGAGAACTTCGCTGCGGCACGGTGTGGATCAACGCGCATAACAAGCTCTTCGCGGAGGCCGAGGTCGGTGGCTATAAGGAAAGCGGCTTCGGTCGCCTCCATGGCGCCGAGGGCATGCACGACTTCCTCGAAATCAAACATGTCTATCAGGAGATCGGCAGCCTCTGACGCCGCCGCTATTGCAAAATGCTGAGACCCGAATCGACCACGGAAGCAGCCTTCCGGCACGAGGTGCGCGAATGGCTCGCCGCCCATGTACCCGATGCATTGCGTCACAAGACCTTCAGGCCGCTGCCCGCAGAAGGCATGCAGTGGTACAGGGCTCTTTACCAGCGCGGCTGGATCGCACCACATTGGCCGCGCGCGCACGGAGGCATGGGGGCCAGCCCGGTGCAACAGGTCATCCTCATGGAGGAGATGGCGCGCGCAGGCACGCCTGACTTTCCCACGCAGGGCCTGAACCACATCGGCCCGTTGCTGATCGCGCGCGGCACACCGGCGCAGCAGGGGCGCCACCTGCCGCCGATCCTCTCTGGCGACGCGATCTGGTGCCAGGGTTATTCCGAACCCGGCTCGGGCTCGGACCTGGCCAGCTTGCGCACCCGCGCGGAGCTGCGTGGCGATACCTTGGTCATCACCGGCCACAAGATCTGGACCACCTGGGGCCACCACGCCGACTGGATGTTCGCGCTTGTGCGCACCTCCAGCGCCGGCAAGCCGCAGCACGGCATCACCTTCGTGCTGATCGACATGACGACGCCGGGCATCCGGCGCCGGCCGATCCGCACCATCGCCGGCGACGAGGAGTTTGCCGAGGTGTTCTTCGACGACGTGGTGGTGCCGATCGAGAACGTGGTCGGCGAGATCGACAAGGGCTGGCAGGTGGCGACCGCGGTGCTGAGCGAAGAACGTCTGCGCATCGGCTCCCCGGCCCAGGCGCTGCGCGCGCTGGAGCGCCTGCGCATGATGCTGCGCGCCGCGCCGGAAGGCCGTTTGCGTGAGAGCGTGCACGAGGCCGCCGCTCTGGCCGAGGTGGAGGTCGAGACGCTGGTCGCCGCCTATCTCGAAGCCGCCGAAGCCGCGGAGCAGGGTGTCGCCGCCGACAGCTCCTATCTCAAGCTGCTCGCTACCGACACCGTGCACCTGCTGCTCGACTTGGTGCAGCGGGTGGCGGGCCAGGGCGCCGCACTGCGCGACGCCATTCGCCATGGCGACGACCTGCTCGACGCCACGGAAATGTTCCTGCAGGCACGCCGCCTCGGCATCTATGGCGGCAGCAGCGAAGTGCAACGCAACATCATCGCGACGCGGGTGCTCGGCCTGCCCGTCGCTGGGAGCAAGGCATGAACGCCGAACACGCCGCGCAGCTGCGCATGATTGGCGAGAGCGCCGCGGGCTTCGCGGCCACGCACGGCGGTACCGCACGTGCACGGCAGGTGCATGAGGGCGGTGCGGCATTGGAGGCGGCCACGTGGAAGGCCATCGCCGGACTCGGCTGGCTAGGCATCGCGGTGCCCGAGGCGAATGGAGGACTTGCGCTCGACGCCCCGGCCGCCGCAGTGGTCGCGGAAGAGGCCGGGCGCGCGCTGATGACGCCACCGCTGACGATGGGCATGGCCGCCGCGTTCTTGCTTGCCAAAGGCCAGGGCGCCGCCGAGGAGGCGTTGCAGACGCTGATGATGGGCGCGGGGCACGTCGCGTTTGCGGCCGCTGCGGTCGGGACGGATGCCACGGTCAGGGCGCCGCTGGTGCCGGACGGTGACGCCGCCAACCAGTGGCTGGTGGCACTAGGCGAGGGTCGTGATTTCGAGGTGCGGCTGTTGCGCAGGGGCCTGCCTGGAATAGTTTGCAACACCCGCGCCGCGGTAGACGGCAGCCGGCTCGCCGACCTATCCATCGATCACGCCGCCTGGAGCGACGCGCCGCGTGTGCTGTCGGGCTCGGTCGGGCAGGCGGCATGGCAGAGCGGTAGGCACCTGCTGTGGCTGGGCGACGCCGCCTACCTCTGCGGCCTGATGGACGCGGCGCTGCGCCTTGCCCTCGACTACCTGTGCCTGCGCCGGCAGTTCGGCGTGCCCATCGGCAGCTTCCAGGCACTGCAGCACCGTGCCACCGCTTGCTACGTGGACCTCAAGGCCACGCGCGCGCTGGTGCACGAATCGGCGCGCGCCTTCGGCGGCGGGCGCGAGGCTTGGGCTGCGGCTGCGAGCGTGCACCGCGCCGCCGCGGCTGCGCTGCGTGTCACCAAGGAGGTGGTGCAGTTCCACGGCGCGATCGGCTTCGCCGACGAGCACGACGCGGGCTTGTACCTGCGGCGGGCTCTGACCGTCGGCGCGCGCCATGCGGAGGACGCGTTCGCGCAACTTGCCCCGACGGCGCGGACCGGTTGACGCCATCTCATCCCTCGGCGAGAAGAAAAAGGAGACAACAAAGTGAGCTACCCCAAGATCATTTTTTCAGGGCGGGTTTTCACGCCCGAGTGGATGGAAGCCGAGGTCGAGCGCGTGAGCGCCGGCCTGCAGGCAGCCGGCGTGCAGCACGGACAGACCGTGGCCGTGATGATGCGCAACTGCCCGGCCTATGCTGCGCTGATCCTGGCCTGCCGGCGTGCTGGCGTGTACTTCGTGTCGCTCAACTGGCATTGCAAGGCGCCGGAGGCAGCGTTCATGCTGGAGGACAGCGGGGCCGGCCTGCTCTTCGTCCACGACGACCTGATCGCCCAGGTGATCGCGGGCGTGCCCGAGCGCGTCGCCATCGTGAGCGTGTCGGCCGACGAAGCGAAGCCACTGCCCGATGTCTCGGGGCGCGCTGCGTCGTGGGCCACCTTCGGCGTCGGTGCACCGCCGATGGCACCGCGGCCGCGCCTGCATTTCGGTTCGGTGCAATACACTTCAGGCACCACCGGCAAGCCCAAGGGCGTGCGGCGCCTGGCGCTGTCTCCCGAAGTGCGCGAAGAGCTGGAGCAGGAGTCGCGCCGCATCGGGCGCATCGCCTCGGGCATGGCGCCCGGGGTGACCGCTATGCTCTGCGCGCCGATCTACCACAGCGCGTCGACGCAGTACCTGGTACAGGCCTGCGACGCTGGTGCCACGCTGATCCTGGAGCCGGCCTTCGACGCGCTGCGCACGCTCCAGCTCATCGAGCAACACGCGGTGACGCACGCCTACCTGGTGCCCACCATGTACCGCCGGCTTCTCGCGCTCGGCGATGCGGAGCGTGTGCGCCACAGCGTCGCCACGCTGCGCCACGTGGCGTCCACGGGCTCGCCGTGCGCGCCGGAGGTGAAGCGCAGGATGATCGAGTGGTTCGGCCCGGTGATCACCGAGGCCTATGGCGCCAGCGAGACCGGCTATGTCACCTTCATCGATTCGCCCACCTGGCTGGAGAACCCCGGCTCGGTCGGCCGGGCGCTAGGGCCGGCGAAGCTGCGCATCCTCGATGATGAGGGCCAACCGCTGCTGGCCGGTCAGGTCGGTGCCATCTACGTGCGCCAGCCCGCGCTGCCCGACTTTACCTACGTCAACAACCAGGCAGCGCGCGACGCGATGGAAATGGATGGCCTGGTGGGGCTCGGCGATGTGGGCTACCTCGACACACGGGGCTTTCTGTACATCTGCGACCGCCGCACCGACATGATCATCTCGGGCGGCGTCAACATCTACCCTGCCGAGGTCGAAGCCGTGCTGCAGGGCATGCCCGGGGTGGCCGACTGCGCGGTCTTCGGCATCCCCGACGACGAGTACGGCGAGGCCGTCGCGGCGGCGGTGCAACTGCGGCCCGGCGCGCGGCTCGATGCGAGCGGGATCAAGGCCTTCCTGCGCGAGCACGTCGCCAACTTCAAGGTACCGCGCGTCATCGACTTCCACGCGGCGCTGCCACGAGAGGACACGGGAAAGATCTTCAAGCGCCTGCTGCGCGAGCCTTACTGGCGCGATCAAGCCCGTCGAATCTGAGTTCGACTTTGCCGGGGACAACAGAAGGAGACAAGCATGAAGAAAATCAGGATCAAGGCCGCGCTGTGCCTGGCCGGCGCGCTCGCCCTGCAGCCGCCCATCTGGGCGCAAGCTGCCACGGCCACCCCGACGCCGGGCAAGCCGGTCCGCATCGTCGTCACGGTGCCGCCGGGTGGTGGCATCGACACCATTGCGCGCCGCCTGGCGGCCAAGGTGGCGCCCGCAGTCGGACAGCCGGTGATCGTGGAGAACCGGCCAGGCGCATCGGGCATGCTCGGCGTGGACAACATCGTCAAGTCGGCGCCGGATGGCAGTTCGCTGATTCTGGCCGCGGGCTCCACCATCACGGTGCTGCCGCATCTGATGAAGAAGRTGCCCTACGACGCGACCAGGGATCTCACGCCGATCACACAGATCGGTGTCACGCCGCTGGTGATGCTGGTCAAGGCCGAGAGCCCGGCGAAAGATCTCGCCGACTTCGTCGCCGCGGCCAAGGCCAGGCCCGGCACGCTGAGCTATGGCTCCTATGGCAACGGCACGCTCGGCCACCTGATCGGCGAGGTCTTCAAGCACGAGGCTGGCGTCGACCTGGTCCACGTGCCTTACAAGGGCTGTGCCGCTGCCATCAATGACCTGATCGGCGGGCAGGTGAGCGCAGTGTTCTGCGACATCGGTTCATCCGCCGCTTTCCTGCAGCCGGGCGGCCGACTGCGCGGCCTGTCCATCACCGGCACACGGCGAATCACGGCATATCCCACTGTTCCGACCTTTTCCGAGGCCGGTTATCCCACGCTCGGCCCGCTGGTCGGCTGGCTCGGCATTTTCGGGCCGGCCAATATGTCCAAGCCGCTGGTCGATGCGCTCGTGGCCGACTTTGGGAGCGTGATGAAGACCGCGGACATGCGCTCCGCACTCGCGCAGGTTGGCTACGAGATAGGCGGCCCGTCCGCCGCCGGTTTCGCAAAGACAGTGCAACAGGACACGCAGGTGTGGGGTCAACTGATCCAGCGCATCGGCGGCATCGCGCTGGAATGAGGCCAAGGTCATGCGCGAAGCCGTTATCGTCGCCACTGCCCGCACGCCGCTCACCAGGTCGTTTCGCGGCGAGTTCAACATCACGCCCGGTCCGGCACTGGCCGCCCACGCGGTGCGCGCCTGGCTGGTCACGTGCTGCTCGAAAGACGGCGCCGCAGGGCGAAGTATGCGGTGGTGACCATGTGCTCCGGCGGCATGGGTGCGGCCGGGCTCTTTGAAATATTCCGAGGCTTGCGATGGACTTGAACTTCACTACCGCCGAAGAGGCCTTCCGGGCCGAGGTGCGCGCCTTCCTCGCGGAGCGGCTGCCCGCCTCGCTAAGCACCAAGGTGGCCGAGGGCCGGACGCTGGGCAAAGCCGAGATGCAGCAGTGGCACGCCATCCTGCAGTCGCGCGGCTGGCTCGCGAGCCACTGGCCGCGCGAGCACGGCGGGCCGGGCTGGAACGCGGTCCTGCGCTACATCTTCGAGTACGAATGCGCGTTGGCCGATGCGCCGCGCACCGTGCCGTTCGGCCTGATCATGCTCGGGCCGGTGCTGATCCGGTATGGCACCGAGGCACAGAAGAAGCACTGGTTGCCGCGCATCCTCGACGGCTCCGACTGGTGGTGCCAGGGTTATTCCGAGCCCGGAGCGGGGTCGGACCTGGCGTCACTGACGACCACGGCCGTGCGCTCCGGCGACCACTACATCGTCAACGGCCAGAAGACATGGACCACGTTGGCGCAGCACGCCAACATGATCTTCTGCCTGGTGCGCACCGCCAGGGAGAAGCGCAAGCAGGCCGGCATCAGCTTCCTGTTGATCGACATGACTTCGCCCGGCGTCCAGGTGCGGCCGATCGTCACGCTGGATGGCGAGCATGAAGTCAACGAGGTGTTTTTTACCGACGTGCGCGTGCCGGTCGAAAACCTTGTGGGTGAGGAGAACGACGGCTGGACCTGCGCCAAGTATCTCCTCACGCATGAGCGCAACGCGGGTATCGGCTTCTCGGTCGTGGCGCTTCAGCGCCTGAAGGCGGTAGCGGCCAAGGTCATGAGCAACGGCCAGCCGCTGGGCCACGACCCGGCCTTCGCGGCACGCATGGCGCGCGTCGAGATCGACCTGGAGAACCTCAAGACGACCAATCTGCGCGTCACTGCCGCGGTCGCGAACGGTGGCGCGCCGGGACCGGAAAGCTCCGCGCTGAAGATTCTGGGTAGCGAGATCCGGCAGGAACTGGCCTCGCTCATCCGGCGCGCCGTCGGGCCATACGCGCAGCCGCAGTTGGGCGATGCGCAGGCCCTGGCGGGTGGGCCGGTGGAGGCCGCGACCGCGAGCGCGCAATACCTCAACAACCGCAAGCTGTCGATCTTCGGCGGCTCCAACGAGATTCAGCGCGACATCATCGCCAAGACGATGCTGCACCTGTGAAGGAGGGCGAATGAACTTCGAACTGACCGACGAGCGGAGGATGCTGGCCGACACGCTGCGCCGCTTCATCGCGGAGCAGTACAGCTTCGAGCGGCGCGAGCGCATCGCCGCATCGGCCGAGGGCTACAGCGCAGCGCTGTGGCAGCGCTTCGTCGAACTGGGCGCGGTCGGCGCACTCTTCGAGGAAATCGATGGTGGCTTCGGCGGCAGTGGCTTTGACATCGCGGTGGTGTTTGAGACCATTGGCGGCGGACTGGTGCTCGAACCGTTCCTGGCTACGCTGATGAGCGGCACGGCCCTCGCGCTAAACAGCAGCGGTGCGCATCGCGACTTGCTGGCCGACATCCTCGGCGGTCGCGTCCTGGCGGCTTTCGCACACGGCGAGCCTGGTTCGCGGTACGAGCACGCGCGCGTGGCGACGCGGGCGCGCCGTGTCAAAGGGCATTGGGTGCTCGACGGTGCCAAGGCGGTGGTTCGTCACGGCGAACAGGCCGGCTTCTTCATCGTCTCGGCGCGCACCGCGGGCAACGACGACGAGATGGCGGGCCTGTCGCTCTTCGTGTTGCCGGCGGACACTGCGGGGCTGGAGTTGCGCGGCTATGCACTTGTGGACGGGGGGYGCGGTGCCGATCTTGTGCTCGACGGCGTGCGCCTTTCCGACGGGGCGCTGATCGGCATCGAGGGCGAGGCCTTCGACGCCATCGAGCGCACCCTGGGGCATGGTGTGCTGGCGCTGTGTGCACAGGCACTCGGCGCGATGGAGGCCGCCAATGCGAGGACACTCGACTACCTGCGCACGCGCAAGCAGTTCGGCGCACCTATCGGCAGCAACCAGGCATTGCAGCACCGCATGGTCGACCTCTGGCTGGGCATCGCGCAGTCGCGCTCGAGCGTCATCAATGCGGCCAACGCGCTCCAGGCTGGGCGCATCGAGCGCGAGCGGGCTCTGTCGGCCGCCAAGGTCACGCTCGGCCGCGTGGGCACGCGCGTGGCCGAGGAGTGCATTCAGATGCACGGCGGTATCGGCATGACGTGGGAGCTGCCACTTTCGCACCTTGCCAAGGGCCTCGTCATGACCGACCACGCGCTGGGCGACGAGGACTACCACCTGGCACGCTACGTGAAGCTGGGACGCCGTTGAGGCTGCACCTCGCAGCGGCGCGGTTGGCAAAGGAGGGGTAGGCTGGCGCCATGTCCACCGTTTGGCCGCGAGCGGGGGCTAGATGAACTCTAGCCGTACACCGAGGAGAAGGCGCACAGATCCTTCTCTGAAGGATCCGGCACTTGCCAAAGGGCGGGCACTGGCGAGCCAGGCCGGCATGCGAGCGCTGGGGGGCATG
This sequence comes from Cupriavidus sp. 05N40, assembly GCF_056397305.1. Taxonomy (NCBI): domain Bacteria; kingdom Pseudomonadati; phylum Pseudomonadota; class Betaproteobacteria; order Burkholderiales; family Burkholderiaceae; genus Cupriavidus; species Cupriavidus sp. 05N40. The sequence continues at coordinate 12,595 of NZ_JBFTND010000048.1, read as the reverse complement.
CGTTCAGATATAATAAAAAGTCATTCCTCATGACAATGGCCGCATGGCGCGACGCATTCCCCCCCTGAATCCCTTGCGCGTGTTCGAGGTCGTTGCGCGGACCCAGAACCTGACGCTGGCGGCGCAGGAGTTGCATGTCTCGCAATCGGCGGTTAGCCGCCAGACCCGCGGATCTGGCTATCCAATTTGGTGACGGACGCTGGCCACGAGTAAACAGCGACTTTCTTTTTCCCGACGAGATCGAGCCGGTGTGCACGCCGGATTACCTGAAGGGGCATCGTGGACCGCGGGGGAAGCTGGAATCGCTACTGCACCACCGCCTGCTGGTTTCCCACTATCGCCGCAACGACTGGGACGACTGGTTGATATTTGCCGGGATGGCCGAAGCCGCGACAGGCACCGAGCGAATGAGCTTCGGCAGTTCGGTTCTTACCTGGCAGGCGACGCTTGACGGGTTGGGCATTGCCATCGGCCAGATTGCCATGCTGAAAGCCGAGATTGAGGCAGGGCGGCTGGTACGTCCCTTCGCGCTGCCCTACCGCGGTGAGAAGGCCTACTACCTGGTACGCCCGAAGGTGCAGCGTGAGGCCAGAAAGATCGCTGTGTTTCGCGACTGGCTTCTTGAAACGGTCGCGATGGAGGCCGGCCGGGCGAACGACCGGTGAGCCCTCGACGCATGGCGCCATGGGCGACACAGGTTAGCTGACATTACATTTTGTTCTGGCTGGGTGCCAAACGCGAAGTTCACAACGCTGCTCCGATGGACGATCCTGACAACAGTCAACAGTCCAGATAAGCGAGGCAGACATGAACTTTGAACTCAGCGAAGAGCACCAGGCGTTTGCGGAATCGGTGCGGCGTTTCGCCCAGGACAAGCTAGCCCCCGGTGCACTCGAACGTGCCCATTCCGCCCAATATCCCTGGGATGCCGCACAAATGCTGGCAGAACAGGGCTTGCTTGGCATCGCGTTCCCTGAGGAAGATGGCGGACAAGGCGGCACCTTGATGCACGCCGTGATCGCGATCCAGGAAGTGGCCCTGGTGTGTCCCAAGAGCGCGGATATCGTGCAGGCGGGCAACTTCGGTCCAATCCGCACCTTCGTGGAGTACGCAACGGCGGAGCAGAAGGCGCGTTTCCTGCCTGACCTGCTGGCAGGGAAAAAGCTCATTGCGCTCGGCATGACCGAACCGGAAGCCGGCTCGGCCGTCACGGAACTGAAGACCTCGGCAAGGCGTGACGGCGATCACTATGTGATCAACGGCAGCAAGATCTTCTCGACGCACAGTCCCGAGGCAGAGTTGTTCCTGATCTACGTGCGCTTTGGTCCGGGCGTCGGCGGGATTGGCTCGGTGCTGGTGGAGCGCGGCGCGCCGGGCTTTCAGGTGGGTGAGCCGTCGAAATTCATGAGCGGCGAAGCGTGGTGCCAGCTCTATTTCGAGGACTGCCGCATTCCGGCCAACAACCTCTTGCTTGGTGAAGGCGGCTTCAAGCGACAGATTTCCGGCTTCAACGTTGAACGTCTCGGCAATTCGTCGCGATCGCTGGCGCTGGGCCGCCACTGCTTCAACGTCGCCCGGGAGCACGCCAGGATTCGCAAGCAATTTGGTCGCGAACTGTGCGAATTCCAGGGGATCCAGTGGAAGTTTGCCGAAATGGCATTGAAGCTGGAATCCGCGCAACTGCTGCTGTACCGCGCCGCCATGGAGGGTGAGCATGGCCTGCCTTCGGCGCATAGCACGGCCATGGCGAAACTGGCTTGCAACCAGGCCGGATGGGATGTCGCCAACGAAGCGCTGCAAGTAATGGGTGGTATGGGCTACAGCCAGGAGTCGATTGTCGAATACTGCCTGCGCCGGATCCGCGGCTGGATGATCGCCGGCGGCTCGATTGAAATGCTGAAGAACCGGATTGCCGAAGGCGTGTTCGAGCGTTCGTTCTCGCAGCGCCCCCCCAAGGCTGGCTGACGCGCCCGCACCCCATAATCAAAATCGAACCGGAGACAACCATGTTTGCAAGACTAAGCCGCGCCCCAGCGCTCTCGCTGGCTTCGCTGGTGCTGGCACTGGGAAGCGGCGGCGCCAGCGCGGACCCCGCATCTGAGTATCCGAACCGGCCTGTGCGCGTGGTCGTTGGCTATCAGGCAGGCGGCCCTACCGATGTGGTTGCGAGGCTGCTGGCCAAGCAATTGCAGACTACGTTCGGGCAGCCGTTCGTGGTGGAGAACAAGCCCGGCGCCGGCTCCAATATCGCCTCAGACCAGGTCGCCGGCGCCAAGGCCGACGGCTATACGCTGCTGTTTGCTGCAGCGCCGATCGCCTCGAACGGATTCGTCTACAAGAATCTGAAGTGGGACGTCCGCAAGAGCTTTGAGCCGATCTCGCAGGTCATGTCGGCACCTGCGATCCTGGCAGTGAGCCCGACCTTGCCTGTGCATACGGTTGCGGAACTGATCGCGCTCGCCAAGAAGCAACCGGGGAAGCTGTCGTTTGCCTCGACCGGGACTGGCGGCACCCAGCACCTGGCCGGGGAAATGCTAAAACAACACGCCGGCATCAACATGATCCATGTCCCCTACAAGGGCGCGTCGGGCGTGATTACCGACCTGATCGCAGGCAATGTTTCCATGGCATTCATGACCTCGGTCTCCGCGATGCCGTATCTCAAGGCCGGGCAATTCCGTCCCATCGCGGTGACGGCGCCGAAGCGGCTGGCGCTGCTGCCCAACGTGCCAACCATGGCGGAAGCCGGTGTGCCCGGACTCGAAGTGGATTCCTGGAGCGGCCTGTTCGCCCCGGCTGGTACGCCGCGACCTATCGTCGAGAAGCTGCAGCAGGCTGTCATCAAGGCGGTCGGGACCACGGAAATGCGGGACAACCTGCAGCCGCAAGGGGCTGTGCTGGTGGGCAATACATCGAGTGAGTTCAAGGCCTATATCGACAAGGATGTCGAGCACATGGCCAAGACCTTCAAGACAGTGAAAGTAACGTTGGACTAAACATGAATACCGCTTCGAACCAACCTGATCATGCACTCGCCCAAGCTCTGCTGGCCCCCCGCAGCGTCGCACTGTTCGGTGCCTCGGACGATGCTGCGAAGACTGCAGGGCGGCCCCTGAAGTTCTTGCGTGCCGCGGGATACGCAGGGAAGGTCTACCCGGTCAATCCGAACCGGCAGACTGTCCAGGGCGAGACCGCATATCAGAGCCTGGCCGCGCTGCCGGAGGTTCCGGAGCATGTCTTTATCCTGACGCCGACCGACACGGTGCTGGATGCGGTGCGCGAATGCGCGCGTCTTGGCGTCAAGGTCGTCACCATCCTGGCGAGCGGGTTCTCGGAATCCGGGCCGGATGGCGCCGCACGGGAGGAAGCGCTGCGCGAACTGAGCCGCGCCACCGGGGTCCGCGTGCTGGGGCCAAGCAGTCTTGGCGTAATCAATCCGGAGGCGGGGCTCGTGCTCACCGCGAATGCCGCGTTTGCCGAGCCGGAGCTGCCGCGCGGGAAGGTCTTCGTGGCATCCCACAGCGGCAGCATGATTGGCGCGCTGGTCTCACGGGGCAAGGCACGTGGCGTGGGCTTCGCCGGCCTGGTATCGGTTGGCGGCGAGGCTGATCTCTGTGTCGGCGAGATCTGTGCCGCAACCCTGGACGATCCGGGTATCGAAGGCTATTTGCTGTTCCTGGAAAGCCTGCGCCACGGTGACAAATTGCGAGCCTTTGCGCTGGAGGCGGCCAAACGGGGCAAGCCGGTGATTGCCTACAAGCTGGGGCGCTCAGCTGCAGCCGCTGAAATGGCTGCCACCCACACCGGCGCGCTGGCGGGCGAAGACGACATTGCCGATGCCTTCCTGAAGGATCTGGGCATTGCCCGCGTTGGCGTTATCGAAGCGCTGCTTGAAGCGTTCCCGCTGGCCAGGCGCATTCCGCTTGAAGCCGAGGGTGCCCCGCGGCGGCGCGTCGGGGTCGTCACCACGACGGGCGGCGGCGCAGCCATGGTGGTCGACCAACTTGGCATCCGCGACGTGGTGGTAGAGCCGGCATCGCCGGCCACGCTGGCCAGGCTCGAAGCAGCCGGAATCGCTGTCTCCGCCGGCCGCGTGCTGGATCTGACCCTGGCCGGCACGAACTATGGCGTCATGAAAGGTGCCCTCGACATTATGTTTGACGCCCCCGAGTTTGACGTGGTGCTGGCGGTGGTGGGCTCCTCTGCTCGCTTCCAGCCCCAGCTCGCAGTCAAGCCGATCACCGACAGCGCGGCGAGCCGCAAGCCGCTCGCGGCAATGCTGGTGCCGGACGCGCCCGAAGCGCTTGCGTCGCTGACCAAGGCAGGCGTGCCGTGCTTCCGGTCGCCGGAGGCCTGCGCGGATGCAATTGCGTCCGTGCTTGCCCGCAGGTTACCGGGGGTGCAGCCCACGGCTGGCGTTGCGCCAGCGGTATCGGCAACGCCGCTGAACGAGGCGCAGGCATACGGCATCCTGGACGAGGTCGGTGTGCCGCATGCACCTGCAGTCACGCTGCCGTTGGCCGGGCCGGCAGGCCGGCTTCCGTTCGATTTCCCGGTCGTAGCGAAGGTATGCTCGGAAGAGATTCCGCACAAGACCGAAGTCGGCGGCGTGGTGCTCGGTATTCAGGACCACGCCCAGCTTGACGCGGCACTGGCGACGCTGCGACAGAACCTGGCGGAGCGCGCGCCGGGCAAGCGCTGCGATGAAGTCCTGGTGCAGCCGATGAGCAAGGGTCTGACGGAAGTGCTCGTAGGCTACCGCGTCGATGCCGAAGCGGGTCCGATCGTGATGCTGGCGGCCGGTGGCATCTGGGCCGAAGTCGCGCGTGACCGCAGTATCCGGCTCGCGCCGGTCAGCGTCGAGGTAGCGCGTGAAATGATTACCGAGGTGAAGGCGCTGAAAACAGTCTCGGGTTTGCGGGGTAAACAGCGGGGGGACCTGGAAGCCCTCGCCAGGGCCGTTTCCGCACTCTCGCAGCTCGCAGTGAAGCCGGACCTGCGGATTGCCGAGGCGGAAGTGAATCCGCTCATGGTGTTCCCGGAAGGCCACGGGGTACTGGCGGTAGATGCACTGGTGCTGAAGTGGTGACAAGGGCATCGCCCGCTTGCAACAGGCCAGGGACCGATGACCTGCTCAGCCGGCTCGATGCCATGGCCGTGGTTCACCGGGTCCAGTGCGGCGGCGCGCAGGTCGTGTGGCGGCAGTTCGGGCAAGGTTCGCCGCTGGTGCTGATCCATGGCGGGCATGGTAGCTGGATGCACTGGATCAGGAATATCGAGGCGCTAGGCAGGGAGCATACGCTGTGGCTGCCCGACCTACCCGGCTTTGGCGACTCCGGCACCCTCGACGGCGATCCGCACGCCACCGACCGCCTTGCGCGGCTGGTCGGCACAGTGGCAGGCAGCCTCGACGATTTACTGGGTCGCACCAGCAGGTTCGGGCTTGCAGGCTTTTCCTTTGGCGGGGTCGTTGCGGCTCACATGGCGGCAAGCATGCCCAATGTCGAGCGGCTGGCATTGCTGGGCTCCGCCGGCCATGGCGGCCCCCGGCGCCAGGGGGCGGAAATGGTCAACTGGCGCACGGACGACCGCGGCCAGATGCTCGCTGCGCTCAGGCACAACCTGGGCGCGCTCATGCTGCACGACCAGGGCAGCATCGACGCACTTGCCATGGATCTGCATGAGCGCATGTGCAAGGCCACCCGGTTCCATAGCAAGGCGCTTTCCAGAAAGCCGCTGCTGCGCGATGCGCTATCGAGTTTCAGTGGCCCGACGCTACTGATGTGGGGCGAGCACGATGTCACTGCGCAGGCGGTCGAGGCCGCACAGCAACTCGCCAGCGGAGTATCGCATCGCGACTGGTGCGTGGTACCCGGAGCGGGGCATTGGGTCCAGTATGAACGCCCGCTCGAAGTCAACCAGCTATTGTCGCGATGGTTTTCGCGCGCCTGAAGCAGCGGTCGGGACGGGCGGCGTGGGGCGCCAGGATTCATGAATAGAATTCACGACAACTTGCCGATATTCCCGGCTAGTTCCAACTCTCCTGCCACGGTAACCTTCGTGGATCAATGCCGGTCGCTTCCGTAGCGCAGTCTGATGGCGAGCATGACTCGCGCCGGCACACCAGGAGTAATGATGATCAAAGTGACACCGATCGGCTCACAACCATCAAAGGACGGGCCGGAGGAATTCTTTACCGGTAGCGTACGAATCGATTCCCTTTTTCAGGCGGAAGCGCCGGCGCGCGTCGGCGGTGCGACAGTGATCTTCGGGCCGGGAGCACGCACTGCATGGCATAGCCATCCACTCGGCCAGACGCTGCTTGTCACGGCAGGCACGGGCCTCGTGCAGCAATGGGGCGCGCCGGTCCAGACGATCCGCTCCGGGGATCTGGTCTGGATCCCTCCATCCACCAAGCATTGGCACGGCGCGACGGCGGCCACGAGCATGACGCACATCGCCATCGCGGAGTCTCTCGATGGCAAGGTAGTGGACTGGATGGAACAAGTTTGCGCCGAGCAGTACGAGGGGAGCGCYTGACAGGGGACCGCTCGATAGCATGTCGAGTGGGTGACATCACATCAACGAGGAACATAGCTATGCTTGGCACCGTTCTCTATGGCCCGCGCGACGTGCGCTACGAAGAGCGCCCGGAGCCGCGGATTCTGAAACCAACCGACGCCGTCATCCGCCTGTCGGCGAGCTGCATCTGCGGTTCTGATCTTTGGCCGTATCGCGGGCTCAACGAGGTCACGGAACCGCAGGCGATGGGGCACGAGTATTGCGGCATCGTCGAGGAGGTCGGCAGCGAGGTCACGTCGGTGCGTCCGGGTCAGTTTGTGGTCGGTTCGTTCTGCCTTTCCGACAACACATGCCCACATTGCCGCTTCGGATATCAGTCCTCATGCCAGCAGCGCGAATTCATGAGCGGTGCGCAGGCGCCGCGCGCGCGCGTGCCGCTGGCCGATGGCACGCTGATCGCGACGGCGGAGCTGCCGCCCGAGGATCTGATACCGAGCCTGCTAGCGGTGTCGGATGTGCTGGGAACCGGTTGGTATGCGGCGGACGCGGCAAACGTGCGGCCGGGCTCTACGGTAGTCGTGGTTGGCGACGGTGCCGTTGGGCTGATGGGCGTGCTGGCCGCCAGGCAGATGGGCGCCGGGCGCATCATTGCGATGAGCCGCCACAAGACGCGCCAGGACCTTGCGCTGGAGTTCGGTGCGACCGACATCATCACGGAACGCGGCGATGCCGGTGTGCAGCGGATCAAGGAAATGACTCATGGTATCGGGGCGGATTCAGTCCTGGAATGCGTCGGGACGCGCGAAGCGATGATGCAAGCCATCGATGCCACACGGCCGGGCGGATCGGTTGGCTATGTCGGGGTGCCGCATGGCGTCGAGCTGGAAGGCCAGCGGCTGTTCTTCACCCAGACGCGGCTGCATGGCGGTCCCGCCCCGGTGCGGCGCTATCTGCCAGACCTCATCGATCTCGTGCTCCAGCGCAAGATCGAGCCGGGCAAGGTGTTCGACTTGAAGCTGCCGCTCGCCGAGGTGGCCGAGGGCTACAAGGCGATGGACGAGCGCCGGGCGATCAAGGTGCTGCTGCAGCCCTGACTGTGCCACCACTGCATCGGCTTGGATGTGAGACAACTAGCCGATAGAATCCACACATCTTCTTGAGCTGGATTCGTGAATGCCACGCGAAAACTTCAATGATCTGCTGGCCTTCATTGCTGTCGCAAGGGAGCACAGCTTCACGCGCGCCGCGGGGCAGCTGGGCGTCTCGCAGTCGGCGCTCAGCCATTCGATCCGGTCTCTGGAATCCCGCCTTGGCGTGCGTTTGCTGACACGTACGACGCGCAGCGTGTCGACCACGGCGCCGGGCGAACGCTTGCTTCAGTCCGTTGCGCCGCAGTTTGAAGAGATCGAGGCGGAGTTATCGAACGTGGGTGAGTTGCGCGACAAGCCCGCCGGAACGCTGCGCATCACCGCGACCGAGCATGCGGCCAATACGGTGTTGTGGCCAAGACTGGTGGACGTGCTGCCGCGGTATCCGGACATCCGTATCGAGGTCTGCATTGACTACGGGCTGACCGACATTGTGGCGAACCGGTTCGATGCAGGGATTCGGCCGGGCGACCAAGTGGCCAAGGACATGACCGCCGTACGCATCGGCCCGGATATGCCAATGGCGGTGGTCGCCACCCCAGGATACTTTGCGACGCGGCCGCAACCTGCGGCTCCACAGGAGCTGACCGGGCATTGCTGTATCAACCTGCGCTTGCCGACGCAAGGTGGCCTGTATGCGTGGGAATTCAAGAAGGGGAGGCGTTCATTGCAGGTGCGGGTGAATGGCCAGCTCGTGCTCGACAATGTCGCGCAGATCGTTGCGACATGTCTGGCCGGATTCGGGATCGGCTATGTGCCACTGAGCGCCGTGGATACGGCCATTGCGCAGGGCCAGCTGGTGCGGGTGCTGGCAGACTGGTCGCCGGTCTTTCCGGGCTATCACCTTTACTACCCCAATAGCCGACACTCGTCGCGCGCGCTTGCCGTGCTGGTGGAGGCGCTGCGCGAGAACGTGTGAACGGTCGACGGGCGCATCGGCCGTCGATTGCTGGAATCGCCGCGCCAGATCGCCGAACTCGATGTGGTCTTGCGCAACGATGCCGTCCTTGCCGGCCAACGATGCCAGGGAGCGGCTGCGGCCGTTCGCCCGGATGGTTCCGTTGGCAAAACTGGCGTCGGAGACGTTCATGCCGGCCCGTCAATGACTATGTCGGGCACGACGCCCCCGCCCTTTGCGCGGCGAGGTGCCGCGAGAGCAGTGACGTAGCCAGGCTGCCGATGCCGGCCGCACCCATGATCCATGCCATGGTCCAGGGGGTGCCGTCCGAAAACCAGCCAACCATGGCGGCACTCAGGATGCCGCTGCCGTAGTGCATGGCGCCGACTACCGACGATGCCGAGCCAGCCTTGTGCGGAAACGCGGCAAGCGCGCCGGCCACCGAGTTGGCGACGATAAAGCCGTTCATGGACATGTACACGAAGATAGGCAGGACCAGGCCGGTCAGACCGCCCCAGCCGAAGCGGGCGTCCAGCGCAAGGACCACACCCGAAATCGCCAGGACCCAGGTGCCCAGGTGAAAGAGGCGCTCGCTTCCAAGTGTCTTCAGCAGGCGTGCGTTGACAAAATTGGCCGCCATCATCCCAATGATGTTCACGCCGAACAGCAGGCCGTAAGCCCGAGGGGTGACATGGTAATAGTCGATGTAGGCAAACGGCGTCGCGACAATAAACGTATAGGCCCCGGCATAGAAGAATCCGCCCGAGAAGGCATAGCCGATCAGCCGCGGGTCGCTGACGAGCGCGAGGTAGTCCCGCACGACATGGCGCATCGGCGTGGTCGTCCGGCGGGCGGGCGGCAGCGTTTCCGGCAATGCCCGCAATGCAAACATCGTCAGCAGGCCCACGATGGCAAGGCTCCAGAAGATGCCTTGCCAGGACCACCACGCCAGGATCTGGCTACCGAGCAAGGGGCCCAGCAGCGGCGCCACGCCCATGATCAGGATCAGCGTCGACAGGACGCGCGCCGCATCGTCGCGCGCGTACAGATCGCGGACCATGGCACGTGACAGCACCGGCCCGACACAGGCGCCGAGGGCCTGGACCACCCGCCATCCCATCATCTGCCAAACGCTCGTTGACATTGCGCATCCGGCCGAACCAATAGTGAACAGGACCAGGCCGAGTGCAATGGGCAGTCGCCTGCCATGACGGTCTCCGACGGGGCCCCAGATCAGTTGGCCAATGCTGAACCCGATCAGGAATGCGGAGAACGTCAGTTGGAGGCTGGCCGGGTTCGCATGCATCATCCGGCTGATGGTCGGCAGCGCGGGCAGGTACATGTCCGTCGAGATAGATGCGAACGACATCAGCGCGCTGAGGATCAGCATCAGCCGCAGCGTTGCCTCGGGCTGTGCGGCGTGGGTCGGGGCGGTCGGTGACTGGGGCGGGATCATGCGTTCTGAAAGCAGGGGCGGGTTTGCCCCCAAACTGGGCGTTTTTGGTTACCCCAATGCTACGGACTGCCGAGCCGCAGATTAAGACAGCAACGGCGCATGTGATCTTGAGCCAGATTCATGAATGGCGTCCAGTTTGGCCGCCCCCGGACGCCATCACCGAACGGAATCAGCGCCGATGCCGCAACGCCTCGACCACGATGGCGAGTGCGCGGGACGATTGCCGGCGGCTGGGATAGTAGAGGTAGTAGCCGGGATAAGGCTGGCACCAGTCGTCGAGCACGCGGATCAGGCTGCCGTTGGCGATATGCTCCAGCGCCATGCCTTCAGGCACATAGCCCAGGCCTTGCCCGGCCAGCGCCGCGCGCAACATTGGCGAACTGCTATTGAAGGTCCAGCGCCCGTTCACGCGCGCCTTGAGACTGTGCTTGCCCTTGGCAAATTCCCACTGCAGCAGGCTACCGTAGGTTGGCAGCCGGAGATTGATGCAGTCGTGTGCGGACAGATCCTGTGGATGCTTCGGCTGCTTGCGTCCGGAAAAATAGGCCGGGGAGCCGACCACGGCCATGCGCTGGTCTGGGCCGATACGCACGGCAATCATGTCCTTCGCCACCTGATCGCCAATGCGAACGCCTGCATCGTAGCGCTGCGACACGATGTCCGCCAGCGAGTAATCGACCGTAATCTCGACGTGGATGTCGGGATAGTCCTTCAGGCCCTCCAACAGCTTTGGCCACAACACGCTGTTGGCGGCGTGTTCGGCCGAATTGATCCGGATCGTGCCGGCCGGCTTGTCCCGGAACTCGCCAATCGCGGACAACTCGGCGTCGATGTTGTCGAACCGTGGCGCGACGCTGGCGAACAAGCGCGCGCCGGCTTCGGTGGTCGAGACATTGCGCGTCGTGCTGACCAGCAGCTTGACGCCAAGCCGGGCTTCGAGTCCCCGCACTGCATGGCTCAACGCGGACGGTGTCACGTCCAGCTTCGCCGCCGCGCGCGTAAAGCTGCCCTCGCGCGCAACATGGACGAAAGCGAGCAAATCATTGATGTCTTCTCTTGCCATGCGGGCCTTTGGCTCAGGTTCGTATCCGTGCGTATGGTATCCGGCAGTTCCCGATCTGGTCCTACAAAAGTAGTCCCGACGCCAAGCGGCTGGCCGGGTTGGCAGACAGTGGTGCAATACCCTCGCTGTCTTGCGTGGGCGATGCCTCGTAGCACCCTTTCACGAATTTTGTCCCATACATCACCTTGGCGCGTTGCGAGCGTCGACCCGCAGTATGAGTGCCTGCGCATTCAGTGCCTTTTCTCAATGGCTGTGGCTGTGCCACATTGCTACCGGACACAATCGGACCGCTGTGCCTTCCGCCTCGCTCGCGGTAGATCGGCGGCCCCGCAATTGATTCCTGTTGAGAAACCGTGTTTTTCCATCGCCGCCGAGCATGACGACGCATGCGTGGGCTCCGCGGGATATCATGGTCGAAGGCCGTCGCTTCAGGAGAACCGCTCACGAAGCCGCGGGCGGATGAATCCAGGCCGGAAGCTGCTGCACTAATTGCTTGGCCGCCGCGCGCACTTCTGCCACGGCTTGCTCGATGATGGGCGACRAGGATGAGCCCTTGCGCCTGACGATGCCGACGGATCGGATCGGGCCATCCTCGATCTGGCAGAGGCGCATGCCCCGCAAATCCAGCAACGGCATGATGCCCAGGTAGGGTTGGATCGCGATTCCCACCTCTTGGCGCACGAACCCCGCTGCGGTGGCCACCTGGTCAAACGAGAGCTTCGGCCGGAAGACGATGCCTCGCTGCAGGAAGGCCGCGTTCACGTACTCCTTGGCGGTGCTTGCGTCGGTGCCGCTGATGAGCGGCAGTTCGGGAAGCTCTTCCATGCGCATGACTGGCCGCACCATCTTTTTCCATGCTGCTGGTGCCAGAAGGGCAAAACGGTCGCGCATGATTTCCTCGTACTCCAGTTCGGGGTGCGAGGGGGCGGCGGAGGCCAGGGCGAAATCCACCTGGTAGTTGATCAGGCGCTGGATCGTGGAGGCGTTGGTGCCGTCGTAGATGGTGAAGCGTGTCCCGGCGAAGCGGCTCTCCAGTTTGGCGCACACGCCCGGAAGCACGGTGTTCGCCAGCGATGAGATAGCGGCGATGGCCATATGGTGGGCCTCCAGGTCGGTCAGGCTCTGCAGGCGTTGAAGGCCGCTGTCGAATTCGCCTACGACGCGCCTTGCCAGCGAGGTCATGCGCTCGCCGACCGGCGTCAGGCGCACCGAGCGCGTCGAGCGCTCGAACAGAACGACGCCCAGCGCATCCTCCAGGTCCTTCACGGCCTTGCGCAGCGATGGTTGCGTCACGAAGAACTGCTCGGCCGTGCGGCTGAAGTTGAGCGACTTGGCAAGGGCCAGGAAGATCCGGAGTTGGCGGGGTGTCACATTCACTCTGTCATCCTTTCGTCGTGCGGATTCGATGGCTTCACGGCGCAGCGAGTAGGCGGGATGGCGCTCTAGTACAACATCCCGTAAATAGATTTAATAATTATCAGGCTGTAGGTACGGCTCCAGGAGCGTGA
>NZ_JBFTND010000047.1:0-36893 GCF_056397305.1 Cupriavidus sp. 05N40 | reverse complement strand
ACATCGACATTGCCGGCAATTGCCAGCGCACGGAAGACGACGGCTTCCGCGAGGACGCCCACATGCGCGTGGCGAGCAACGATGTGCGCAGCCTCAGCTGGACCCTGTGGGTGGGCAGGCGCGGCTCCTGCCATTTCGACCTGACCGAGTTCCGCCAGACCCGCAAGACCCCCCATATCGAACTGCGCGCGATCGACGATAGTGGCTGCACGCTGATGGTCTGGCAGGATCCGCGGCGCGTGACGCTGGCTCACGCCCATTGCGAAAAGCACTGCACACCGGGCATCTACGAGCAGGCGTGGCCGGTCTTGTTCGATCCGCGCAGCGGCGCCTGCGCCGAGATCAGGTAGCGCTCAGGCAGCGCCGCGCAGACGGGAGGCGGCGCGCGTCAGCGGCTTGGCCAGCACGGTGGTGGCAAGCGCCATCAGCAGCAGGCCGGAGAACGCCGTGGTGCCGATCAGGCCGGCCTCGAACAGGATGCCCAGCACCACCACTTCCATCAGGCCCTTGGTCTGTACCAGCGCGCCCAGCATCCATGCCTCGCGCGGCGCAAGGCCAGCCATGCGCGCCGGCAGCGCGGTGCCAGCCACCTTGCCGAGCACGGCGACCAGCGTGCTGAGCCCGAACACCAGCAGGGTCTCGCGGCCGCCGATGGCGATATCGGTGCGCAGCCCCGTCATCAGGAAAAAGAACGGCAGCAATACCACCACGGTGGTGGGTTCAAGCTGGCGCCGCAGATCGGCGGCCGCATCGCGCGGCAGCACCACGCCGGCCAGGAAGCCGCCGAGGATGTAGTGCAGGCCGATCGCTTCGGATACCAGCGCGGAGGCGAAGATCAGCACCGCGACCAGGGCCAGGCGCGCATCGTTGGCGTTCATGCGCGCGAGCAGGCGCGCCAGGGCCGGCCGCACCAGCCAGAGCATGGCGCCGACATACAGCGCGCCGAACAGCGCCAGGCGCAGGAAATCGCCGGCGGAGGAGCGGCCCGCGCTGGCGAGGATGGCCGACAGCACCAGCCAGATGGCAGCATCGCTGAAGGCCGAACAGCCCAGCGCCAGCTGGCCGGGAACGGAATCGGAGAGCTTCATCTCGCGCAGGATGGCGCCCAGCACCGGCAGCGCGGTCACCGCCATCGAAACGCCTACCGCCACGGCGAACTGCCAGGGCGAGGCCGCATGCCCGGCCACCGCCGGCGCGGCATGCACCAGCCACGCGCCGGCCGCCGTGCCGAGCACGAACGGCACCAGCACGCTGCCCAGCGCCGCCGCCGTGGCGATGCGCCGCATCCCCTGCTGCCCGGCACCGCCGATATGCAGGCCGGAAAGAAAAGCGAACAGCACCACCGCCAGCCACTGCAGGCCCGACAGCGCGGACAGCTGCGCCGGGCCGAACAGCATCTGCCAGCCCTGCGGCCACAGCGCGCCCAATAGCGAGGGCCCGAGCAGGATGCCACCCACGATCTGCATGGCCACCAGCGGCACGATGCTGCCAATGCGCAATCCGCGCCACAGGACGAAGGGCGTGCCTACCACCAGGCAGGCCTGGGCAAAGAAAAGCGAGACGGGATTCAAGATGGAGACGCCGTGCCGGCCGGGCGGGCGGGAAGAGAGGATTGAACGGGTGGAAAACGCAGCGAGGGCAGGAGGCGGCGCATGCGCGGCCTCCTGTGTGAACGGTCCCTATTTTGCCTTCGGCACCCGCCCCATCAGATAGAACTCGTCATTGGGCCGCATGCCGATGGTGTTGGCCATGCGGTTGGACAGGCCGAAGAACGCCGTGATGGCGGCGATGTCCCAGGCGTCCTCGTCGCTGAAGCCGTGATCGCGCAGCGCAGCGAAATCGGCATCGGAGACATCGCGGGAGTCCTGGCAGACCTTGAGCGCGAAATCCAGCATGGCGCGCTGGCGCGGCGTGATGTCGGCCTTGCGGTAGTTGACCGCGACCTGGTCGGCCAGCGCCGGCTTCTTCTCGTAGATGCGCAGGATGGCGCCATGTGCCACCACGCAGTAAAGGCACTGGTTGGCGCCCGAGGTCGCCACCACGATCATCTCGCGCTCGCCCTTGCTCAGCCCGCCCTCCTTGAGCATCAGTGCGTCGTGGTAGGCAAAGAATGCGCGGAACTCGTCGGGCCGGTGCGCCAGCGTGAGGAAGACATTGGGCACGAAGCCAGCCTTGTCCTGGACTTCCAGGATGCGCGCGCGGATATCTTCCGGCAGGTCCGCCAGGGCGGGAACGGGATAGCGGCTGATCGGCGGTGCGTCGGGCTTGCTCATGTCTTCCTCTGCGCTGTGGTTTGCATGCCATTCTAGCGAAGTTGGCGCCCGCACCCGCGCACCGCGGCGAAACGATGTGGCGCGGGAGGCGGATGCCTCCCGGCCCGGCCGGCGCAATGGCGCGCCGCGCCTAGTGCGTGGCGAACTGGATGCGGTGCAGCCCGGCGTACAGCCCCTCGGCCGACAGCAGTTCCTCGTGGCTGCCGTGCTCCGCCACGCGCCCGTGATCGAGCACCACGATGCGGTCGGCGTTCTCGATGGTGGAAAGGCGGTGCGCGATCACCAGCGTCGTGCGGCCGACCATCAAGGCCTCCAGCGCGGCCTGGACCTGGCGCTCCGATTCCGAGTCCAGCGCGGAGGTCGCCTCGTCGAGGATCAGGATCGGCGCGTCCTTGTAGATCGCGCGCGCGATCGCCAGACGCTGGCGCTGGCCGCCGGACAGCTTCATGCCGTTGTCGCCGATATTGGTTTCGAGACCCTGCGGCAGGCCCTTGACCATATCGGTCAGGTAGGCGGCCGCCAGCGCGCGCTCGACACGGGCAATATCGATGTCCGCCTCCGTATGCACGCCATAGGCGACATTGGCGGCCACGGTGCCGTTGAACAGCACCACGTCCTGGCTGACGAAGGCGATCTGGTTGCGCAGGTCCTTCAGCGCGAACACGTCGATCGACTGCCCGTCGAGCAGGATGCGGCCTTCGGTCGGATCGAAGAAGCGCGGCACCAGGTTGACCAGGGTGGTCTTGCCGCTGCCGGACGGCCCCACCAGCGCCACCACTTCGCCGGCACTGACGTGGAAGCCGACCTTGTCCAGCGCCGGCCTGCCCGCGTCGCCGTAGCGGAAGCTCACCTTCTCGAACACCAGGTCGCCGCGCGCGCGCGCCAGCGGCAGGCCGCCTTCCTGGCGCTCGACCGGCTCGTCGATCAGGCCGAAGATCATCTCGGCCGCGGTCAGGCCCCGCTGCAGCGGCTGGTTGAGGTCGGTCAGGTGCTTGAGCGGCGAGATCAGCAGCAGCATGGCCATCACGAAGCCGGTGAAGCTGCCTACCGTGGTCTGGTTCGACTGCGACTGGATCATCGCGATGGTCAGGATCACCGACAGCGCCAGCGACGCCAGGAAGGCCGTGACCGGCTGGTTCAGCCCGCCCGCCACCGCCATGCGCATCGAATAGCCGCGCAGGCGCTCGGCCATGGCGGCGAAGCGCGAGGTCTCGTACTGCTCGCCGCCATGCAGCTTGACCACCTTGTAGCCGCCCACGGCTTCCTCGACCACATAGGCCGCACTGTTGGTCAGGGCCTGGTGGTCACGGTTGAGCCGGCGCAGGCGCCGGTTGACCTTGGACATGACGARGCCGATCACCGGCAGGATCACCGCCACCACCAGCGTCAGCCGCCAGTTGGTGTAGAACAGGTAGACCAGCAGCGCCAGCACCGTCAGCGAATCGCGCACCAGCGTGATCAGCACGCCCGTCAGGATCTGCATGACCTGGTTGACCTCGAAGATCACCGCGTTGATCAGCGAGGCCGCGGTATTGCGGTGGAAGAACAGCGCCGGCGCATGCAGCATGCGCTCGAACATCTGCATGCGCATCTTCAGCAACACGCGGTTGGAGATCAGGCTCAGCAGGTAGCCCGAAGCGAACTGCGCCACGCCGCGGATCAGCGCCACCCCGGTCAGCAGCGCCGGCACGTGCCAGAGCTTGCCCACGTAGGCGCCGCCGAACCCCTTGTCGAGCAGGTCGTTGACGACCTTCGGGATCAGGCCTTCCGCGCCCGCCACCACCGCCATCGCGATGATGGCGACGACGAAGATGCGCATCTCCGGGCGCAGATAGGCCCAGACGCGCTTCAGGGTATCGGCCTCGCGGCCTTGCGGGGCATTATTTTCTCGAACGTTCACAGCTTCTCCGCCCCGTCGGTGCGGGGATATTTTGTTTGTACCGCGGCCAGGCCCAGCAGGAGTCCGATGACGCCCGCATAGAAGACGATATTTGCCTGGTGCGCCATGGTCACCTGCGTCAGGCCACTGATCAGGCTGGCCAGGACCACGCCGATGCCGGAAGCGCTCAGGCTCACGCCAAGGGTGTTGGCATTGCGGCAGCAGATGCGCAGCAACCGCCAGAACAGGAAACCGGGCACCAGGAACAGCCCCAGGAGGGCCAGCAGGCCAGGCATGCCGGTGGTGGCAGCCGCCTCGAGCACGTCGTTGTGGGCGTGCTCGAGAATGCAGACGTCGGACGCATTGTGGGCCTTGCAGAAGGCCGAGCCCTTGGGGATCCGCGCAAACTGCCCGATGCCCACGCCGAGCCACGGATGCAGCCGGATCGAATCCACCGCGAGTTCCCATGTCTTGAGCCGGGCGCCAACCGAAGTCTCGGTATTCCCGTTCTGGAACTGCTCCAATTGCCCACGCACGAGATCCACCCGCTGCGCGACCGGGCTATTGGGAACGAGATATAGCCCCGCGGCCAGCGCGACGATCAGCGCCACCGCGCCGAAGAATCTCGCCGGCTTCATGCTCGGGTAGCGCACGAACAGCAATGGCACCATCGTGACGGCCAGCGCCAGCCAGGCGCCGCGCGTGCCGTTGACGATCAGTACGGCAGCCGCCAGTGCCAGGTTGAGCCAGGCGATCAGGTGCGCCCTGCGGTTGTCACCCGGACGCACGAAGCCGATCAGTCCCAGCGCGGCAACCATGTTGCCGAAGGCAATGGCCTGGGTCCAGGCCGACGGCCGCGGATCGTTGAGCACCCAGCGCTGGAACAGTACAAGCACAAGGCTTGCCGCCAGCGCCACGGTGATCCCGCCCCAGATGCGCTGCGGGTCGGGCGCGGTTCTCAGCACGACCAGGCAGGTCAGCAGCAGCAGCAGGATCCTGGATGGGTTGTCGATCACGTTCCACGGCACGCCGAAGTAGAGCTTCGATGCCAGGAACACAAGCACGGCGGCTAGAATAGCGAGCCCGAGCGGATAGAGCGTGGCGCGATACTGCGCCCATGTGCTCCCCATGCCACGGTAGCCCAGCAGCCCGAGCACCACGATGCCCGCGAGGAAGATGCCGGCACCCTTGGGCACGCAAAGCAGCAGGATCGGGAATGCCAGGACCAGCGCATTGGCGATGGAGGTCACTTTTCCCRCACGAAACACCATAGACAAGCCCTATGAAAATCTCAGTCGTACTGATTACAAAAAACGAGGCACACAATATCCGGGCCTGCCTGGAAAGCGTGTCCTGGTGCGACCGCGCGATTATAGTGGATTCGGGTAGCCAGGACGGCACCGTGGAGCTGGCCCGCAGCCTGGGCGCCGAGGTCTTCGAAAGCGCGCACTGGCCGGGCTTCGGCGCGCAAAAAAACCTGGCTGTCTCCAAGGCCGACACCGAGTGGGTCCTCTCCCTCGATGCCGACGAACGGGTCACCCCCGAGCTGCGCGACGAAATCCTGGCGGCGGTGGCGTCCGGCCAGGCCAATGCCTACGAAATGCCGCGCCTGTCGCGCTTTTGCGGCCGCTTCATCCGTCACGGCGGCTGGTACCCCGACTACGTCACACGGTTGTTCCGGCGCGGCCGTGCCCGCTTTACCGACGACCTGGTGCATGAGCGCGTGGTCGCCGATGGCCCGGTAGGAAAACTGGCCTCGCCGCTGCTGCACTATACCTACGACGATTTCTCGCAGGTGCTGCGCAAGGTCGACCAGTACTCCACGCTTGGCGCGCAGCAGGGCTTCGCCCGCGGCAAGTCCGCCTCGCCGGCCAGCGCAGTGCTGCACGGCGTCTGGGCCTTCTTGCGGACCTACCTGATGCGCCGCGGATTTCTCGACGGCGCGCAGGGCCTGGGCGTGGCGCTGATGAACGGTCAGGCCAGCTACTACAAGTACATCAAGCTGTGGTACCTGCGGCAGAAGACGCAGCAGCAGGAGCCGCAGCACTAGGCCCGGCCACCACCGGGTGCGGCGCGCCCAGCAGATCGTCCACGCACGCGCTGAAGGCCGCCGAGGTGGGGCCGAACCCCATCTGCTCGATATGGCTTGCGGCGAACGCCAGCAGCCTGGCCCGCAAGGGCGCATCCTCCAGCCCGCGGCGGATCGCCTCGGCCAGCGCGTGCACGTCGCCGACCGGCGTCAGCAGGCCGGCCTTGCCATCTGCCAGGATCTCGCGCGGCCCCACCGGGCAATCGGTGCTCGCCACCAGCTGGCCCAGCGCCATGGCTTCCAGCAGTACATTGGGCAAGCCTTCCATCTTCGAGCTGAAGGCCATCAGCCGCGCATGGCGGATCCACACATAGGGATTGGCCTGGAAACCGGCAAAAGTGACCCGTTCGCTGATGCCCAGTTCGCGCGCGAGCGTTTCCAGCCGTGCGCGCGATGCCCCTTCGCCCACCAGCACCAGGCGCTCGCACAGGCCGGTGCCACGGACCAGCGCGGCGTAGGCCCGCAACAGCGTGGTGAAATCCTTCTGGCTTTCTTCCAGGCGCCCCACGGAGACGATGTAGGGACGCGCGGGCGGACTGAACGCCGCGCTGCCGAGCGCACGGATCCGGTCCAGGTCGGTGGCGTTGTAGAGCCGGACGAACTTGCCCGCGGCCTCGGGGATCAGCGCGCGCGCGTCGGCCAGCATGCTGTCGTTGAGCACCACGATGCGGTCATAGTGCTCGCGGCACTGGCGCCGCAGCTTGCGCAGCTTGCGGCGGTTCTCGCGCTCCAGGTGCGCCACGCTGAAATGCTGGTAGCCGATCATGGGCACAGGCAGGCGGCCGGTCAGCCGCGACAGCGACATATCGTAGTCGATCACCAGGTCATAGTCGCGCGCGATGCTGCGGAAACGGCGGTTGACCAGCGGCTTGCGCAGCGGCGGCAGCAGCACTTCCTCGTAGATCTTGCCGAGCGGGCCGAGCTTGCCCGCCTTCTTCATCTGCCGGAAATGCGACAGCCAGCGCTCCGGCGCCAGGATATGGATCTTGACGTCCGGCGGCAGCATGGCGCGAAAGTGCGTTTCCAGCGCCTCGGTCGGATAGGTCAGCGTCAATCCCAGCTCGAAGCGCTCCCGGTCCAGCGAAGCCAGCAGCGAAACCAGCGAGGTCTCGATGCCGCCGCGCAGGAAGTGGGTCAGGTGAAAAAGGATGCGTTGCTTGGCCATGCGGGGGCGTGGTTGATCCATGTAATGACGGGCTGGCTGACCGGGCAGGAAGCGGCCGGTCAACCGTACAGCATGCGCACGTTCTCGCCGGAAAGCGCCGTGCGGAAACTGGCAAGCGCATCGTCGGACGGCGTGACCAGCCACTGCCGCCCCAGCTCCGCCTCGCAACGCGCGCCGCTGGTGGCATAACTCACGCGCACGGGCAGGCCCGGCGTGTTCGCCACCGTAGCGAGATAGGGTGTCAGCAGCTCGCGCAGCAGCTCGGTGGAGGCATTGCCGTTGATGGCCAGCCCCACAGCCTCGGCATATTTGGCGCGCGCGGCCACCAGGTCCATCACCGATTCGGCGGTGAAACGCACACCGCCGGTAAAGGTGTCGTGGCGCGCGTTGCCCTGCACGATCACCAGTTCATCATCGCGGAACATGTGACGATTGGCATCGAACAGTTCGTTGAACACGGTCATTTCCACCTGGCCGGTACCGTCGTCGAGCAACACGATCAGCATCTTGCCGCGCTGCGTCATCTGGGTGCGCATGCCCGTGATGACACCGGCGATCACCTTGCCGCGCACATCGCGCCCGTAGCCGCCGCCGTTGCCCTGCACCTCCTTCTCCAGGCCCGCGAGCGTGCCCTTGAGGAAGCGGCCGACCTCGTCGCGGTAGGCATCGAACAGGTGGCCGGAGAAGTAGTAGCCGAGCGCCTGCTTTTCTTCCTGCAGCGTGCGCTTGGCCGGCCAGCGCGGCTCGTCGACCAGTTCGGGGCGGTGCGACTCGCCGGCGTCGGCCATGAGGTCGAACAGCGACACCTGGTTGGCGGACTCGGCCTTCTGCTCGGCGGCTTCCATCGCCCGCGACACCGAAGCCAGCAACTGGCCGCGGTTGTCGTTGAGGCTGTCGAAGGCGCCGGCGCGGATCAGCGCCTCGATGGTGCGGCGGTTGACCTGGCGGCGGTCGACGCGCTCGCAGAAATCGAACAGGTCGGCGAAAGGCCTTTCCTCGCGCGCGCGCAGGATGTCCTCGATGGCGCCCTGGCCCGAGCCCTTGATGCCGCCGAGGCCGTAGCGGATGGTCTTGGCGTCCGTCGGGGCGAAGCGGTACTCGCTGGCGTTGACATCAGGCGGCAGCACCTTCAGCTTGTTGAGCTTGCAGTCCTCGTAGAGGATCTTGACCTTGTCGGTGTCGTCCATGGCGAGCGACATATTGGCCGCCATGAATTCGGCCGGATGGTGCGCCTTAAGCCAGGCCGTGTAGTAGGCCAGCAGCGCATAGGCGGCCGCGTGCGACTTGTTGAAGCCGTAGCCCGCGAACTTTTCCATCAGGTCGAAGGTATCGTCGGCCTTTTCGGCGGTAAGGCCGTTCTTGGCCGCGCCCGCGCGGAACAGCTCGCGGTGCTGGGCCATTTCCTCGGCCTTCTTCTTGCCCATGGCGCGGCGCAGCAAGTCGGCGCCGCCGAGCGAATAGCCGCCGATGATCTGCGCCATCTGCATCACCTGCTCCTGGTAGACCATGATGCCGTAGGTCTCCTTGAGCACCGGCTCGACGCGCGGGTCCGGATATTCCACCTTCTCGCGCCCGTGCTTGCGCGCGCAGAAGCTGGGGATCAGGTCCATCGGGCCCGGGCGGTACAGCGCCACCAGCGCGATGATGTCTTCGAAGCGGTCGGGCTTGGCGTCCTTGAGCATGCCCTGCATGCCGCGGCTTTCCAGCTGGAACACCGCCACCGTGTTGGCCGTCTTGAGGATATCGAAGGCCGGACCATCGCTGAGCGGGATGTGGCTGCAGTTCCAGTCCGCCTTGGACGGATCGAGCCGGCGGATATAGCGCTCGGCCCAGTCCAGGATGGTCAGCGTGGTCAGGCCCAAGAAGTCGAACTTGACCAGGCCGGCGGCCTCGACGTCGTCCTTGTCGTACTGGCTGACCACGCCGCTCATGCCGTCGTTCTGGCCGCCCTGCGTGTACAGCGGGCAGAAGTCGGTGAGCTTGCCGGGGGCGATCAGCACGCCGCCGGCGTGCATGCCGACGTTGCGCGTCATGCCTTCGACGCGCTGGGCCAGCTCCAGCAGCTGGCGCACTTCTTCTTCGTTGTTCTCGCGCTCGGTCAGCAGCGGCTCTTCTTTCTTGGCTTCCTCGATGGTGACCAGCTTGCCGGGCTTGAACGGGATCAGCTTGGCGATGCCGTCGACGAAGCCGTAGCCGAGGTCCAGCACGCGGCCCACGTCGCGCACGGCGGCCTTGGCCGCCATGGTGCCGAAGGTGGCGATCTGCGAGACCGCGTCCTTGCCGTACTTCTCCTTCACGTAGGTGATCACGCGATCGCGCCCGTGCTGGCAGAAGTCGATGTCGAAGTCGGGCATCGASACCCGTTCCGGGTTCAGGAAACGCTCGAACAGCAGCGCGTACTTGAGCGGGTCCAGGTCGGTGATGCCGAGCGCATAGGCCACCAGCGAGCCGGCGCCGGAGCCCCGCCCCGGGCCCACCGGCACGCCGTTGTTCTTGGCCCAGTTGATAAAGTCCGCCACGATCAGGAAGTAGCCGGGAAAGCCCATCTTGATGATGGTGCCGGTCTCGAACTCCAGCCGCGCGTAGTATTCGGGCCGCCTGGCCTCGCGCTCGGCTTCGTCGGGAAACAGCACCTCCATGCGCTTTTCCAGGCCTTCCTTGGCCAGCTGGACCAGGTAGTCGTCGAGCGACATGCCGTCCGGCGTGGGGAACAGCGGCAGGCGCGGCTTGCCGAGTTCGAGCGTGAGGTTGCAGCGGCGCGCGATCTGCACCGCATTTTCCAGCGCGGAGGGGATGTCGGCGAACAGCGCGCACATCTCGTCCTGCGTCTTGAAGTACTGGTCGGTGGTGAAGCGCCGCGTGCGCCGCGGGTTGGCCAGCAGCTCGCCTTCGGCGATGCAGGTGCGGGCTTCGTGCGCGGTGAAATCGTCGGGCGTCATGAACTGCACCGGATGCGTGGCCACCACGGGCAGGCGCATCCTGGCGGCAAGCTGCACCGCCTGCTGCACATAGGAGTCGGTGCCGGGCTGGCCGGCCCGCTGCAGCTCGATATAGAAGCGCTGCGGGAACACCTTGGCCCAGTGCGCGGCGGCGCGCTCGGCCGCGGCGTCGTTGCCGTTGGCCAGCGCCATGCCGACGTCGCCGCCCATGGCACCGGACAGTGCGATCAGGCCGGTGGCCAGCGGCAGGCCCTCTTCGCCGGCTTCATCGAACCAGCCTGGCTCGATCTCGGCGCGGCCGCGGTGCTGGTTGGACAGCCAGGCGCGCGACAGCAGCATGCACAGGTTGAGGTAGCCGCGCCGGTCCTGCACCAGCAGGAGCAGCCGCGCGGGCTTGTCGCGGTCTTCAGCGTTGGTGAGCCAGACGTCGGCGCCGACCACCGGCTTGACGCCGCCGCCGCGCGCTTCCTTGTAGAAGCGGATCAGGCCGAAGGCGTTGGCCAGGTCGGTCAGGGCGAGCGCGCCCATGCCGTCGGCCGCCGCGGCCTTGACGGCGTCGTCGAGGCGCACGATCCCGTCGACGACGGAGTATTCGGAGTGGAGGCGGAGATGAACGAAGCGAGGTGCAGACATGGGCGTGATTGTACCGGCTCGGCATGCCTGCGCCTGCGTTCTTTGCGCGGGCGCCGCGCGCGCAAGCTTGACCCCCGCGCTGGGAAAAAGCCGGCGCGCGGCCTTTGAGGCGCTATAATTTCGCCTTTCCAATCAGGCAGTTACCGCGCGGTCACAAGGCGCGGGCCGGGCGCGCGCCATTTATGCAGATCGTAAACATCTCCGCTTACAAATTCGTCACGCTGGACGATATCCCGGTCTTGCGCCCGGACATGCGCGCGCGCTGCGAGGCCCTGGACCTCAAGGGCACCATCCTGCTCGCGCCGGAGGGCATCAACATGTTCCTGGCGGGCAGCCGCGACGCCATCGGCGGTTTCATGGACTGGCTGCACGCCGACCCGCGCTTCGCCGACATCGCGCCCAAGGAAAGCCTGTCGGAGACCCAGCCCTTCAAGCGCATGCTGGTGCGCGAGAAGAAGGAAATCATCACCATGAAGATGCCGCTGATCCGCCCCGAGGCCGGGCGCGCGCCGGCGGTACGGCCGGTGGACCTCAAGCGCTGGCTCGACCAGGGCCACGACGATGCTGGCCGCCCGGTAGTGATGCTCGATACCCGCAATGATTTCGAAGTGGCGGTCGGCACCTTCGCGCAGGCGGTGGATTACGACATCGCGAAGTTCAGCGACTTCCCGCCCGCCATCGCCGCGCACAAGGCGGAGCTCGAGGGCAAGACCGTGGTGTCGTTCTGCACCGGGGGCATCCGCTGCGAGAAGGCCGCCATCCATATGCAGGAAGCCGGCATCGAACACGTCTACCAGCTCGAGGGCGGCATCCTGAAGTATTTCGAGGAGGTGGGCGGCAGCCACTACGAAGGCGACTGCTTCGTCTTCGACTACCGTACCGCGCTGAATCCGAACCTGGAACCGGCCGGTCCCAGGCAGTGCTTTGCCTGCCGCGCCGTGGTCACCGCCGAGGAGCAGCAGGGCCCGCACTACGTGGTGGGCAAGAGCTGCCCGCATTGCATCGCCGAAAGGCAGGCAGCCGCCTGAACGCAAACGGCTTCAGCACGGCCTGTAGCCAGCTTCAGGCCGCCAGCAGGTGATAGAGGTTGCGCAGCATCCCGGCGGTCGCGCCCCAGATGAAGTGGTGACCGCCGTTTTCGCGCGGAAACGGCATGGCGTAGAAAAGCCGCTCGCCGTCCACCCAGCGGAACAGGCGCTGCTGGTGATGCGAAGGATCCATCAGGAAGCCTAGCGGCACTTCGAACACATCCGCCACCTCGCGCGCATCCGGGCGCAGCGTGAAGCCGCCGCGGACCAGGCCCACCACCGGGCTGACGTGGAAGCCGGTGCCCGTGATGTAGTCCGGCAAGGCGCCCAGCACCTCGACATAGCCGCGCCCCAGCCCCACCTCTTCTTCCGTCTCGCGCAGCGCGGTGGCCACGCGGTCGATATCCGACGCCTCGTGGCGCCCGCCGGGAAAGCTGATCTGCCCGGCATGCGCGCTCAGGTTGGCGTTGCGCTGCGTCAGCAGCACCGTCAGCCCGTCTTCGCGCTCCACCAGCGGCACCAGCACGGCCGCGTCGCGCAGCGCCTTGCTGCGGTCGTAGGCGCGCGATTCGTCAGTCAGCTCGGGAGCCCAGGCCGGCGGCGACTTGAGCCTGTGGCGGATGAAATCAGGCCGCAGGCGCACATCTGGCAGCGCCGGGTGGCGGGTATCGGTGGAAACGACGGGGAGGGATTCGGGATCGAAGGCGGGACGCATATCGGATCGCAGTATGACAGATGCGGGCCAAAGCCGTCTTTGCGCATCGCAACACGACAGTCTGCGCGGCAATGCAAAAAGGGCACCCGAAGGTGCCCTTTTTGCGCAGCCATGGCCGGCGGAACCGGCCACGGCAACCAGCTTACTGGGCGGCCGCTGCCTTGGCGGGGGCTGCCTTGTATGCCAGCTTTTCCTTGATACGCGCCGACTTGCCCGAACGCTGGCGCAGGTAGTACAGCTTGGCGCGACGGACGTCACCGCGGCGCTTCACTTCGATACCGGCGATCAGCGGGGAGTACAGCTGGAACGTACGTTCCACGCCTTCGCCCGAGGAAATCTTGCGCACGATGAAGGACGAGTTCAGGCCGCGGTTGCGCTTGGCAATCACGACGCCTTCGTAGGCCTGCACGCGCTTGCGGTTACCTTCCACCACGTTCACGCTGACGATCACGGTGTCGCCGGGCGCAAATGCGGGGATGGTCTTGTTCGCGGTCAGACGCGCGATTTCGTCTTTCTCGATCAGCTCGATGAGGTTCATCGTTTCTTCTCCTTGTCCATCATGCCAGCGTTGAATGCCCCGGGCATTGCCCGGGCCCCGGCAGAGGATGGGGTTTCACTTGACGGGAGCGAACTCCCGCCCTTCATTCGCCAGCCACGCCGACAGGAATTTCTCGTCGGCACGGCTGAGCAAACCTTCGCTGCGCGCCGCCTCGATCAGGTCGGGGCGCTTCTTCGCAGTATTCGCCAGCGCCTGCTGGCGCCGCCACTTCTCGATCTCGGCGTGATGACCCCCGAGCAGTATCTCGGGCACCCGCACGCCTTCGTACTCTTCAGGCCGCGTGTAATGCGGGCAATCCAGCAGCCCATTGACAAAGCTGTCCTGGACCGCCGACTGCGCATCGCCCAGCACACCGGGCAAATGCCTGACCACCGCGTCGATCACGGCCATCGCCGGCAGTTCGCCGCCCGACAGCACGAAATCGCCGAGGCTGATTTCCTCGTCCACGCGCCGCTCGATCAGGCGCTGGTCGATGGCCTCGTAACGCCCGCACAGCAGCACGAGACCCGGGCGCTGCGCCAGCGACATCACCTTCGCATGCGTCAGCGGCGCGCCCTGCGGCGACATCAGCACCACATGCGGCCGTACCGCCTGCGCCTCCGGCCGCGCGGCCTGCTGGGCCGCGCATGCCGCATCGATAGCGTCCTCGAGCGGCCTGGCCAGCATGACCATGCCAGGGCCGCCGCCATACGGGCGATCGTCGATGGTACGGTAATTGTCGGTGGTGAAATCGCGCGGATTCCAGGTGCGCAGCGCATAACGCTGCTGCTTCGCCGCCCGGCTGGTAATGCCCCAGTCGGTCAGCGCGCGAAACATCTCGGGAAACAGCGTGATCACATCGAACTGCATCCGCCTCTCCCTTTGCCTGCCCACCAGGTCGGGCTCGGCGCCTGTTGCCAGGCGCTCAGTAGTCCAGCCCCCAGTCGACCACCACGCGCCGGGCCTTGATATCGACCGAGCGCAGGAATGCATCGACAAACGGGACCAGGCGCTCGCCCGTCTTGCCGTCGGGCAAGGCATGCGCCACCTGCAGGATCTGGTGAGCCCCGTTGTCGATCAGCCCGGACACTTCGCCCAGCAGCTCGCCCTGTTCGTTGAACACGGCGCAGCCGATCAGATCGACCCAGTAAAACTCGTTCTCGTCCGGCGCGGGAAAATCCTCGCGGCGGATCCATACGCGACGCCCCTTGAGCGCTTCCGAGTGACTGCGATCGGACACGCCGACCGCCTGCGCCACCACGGTACCGCTATGCTCGCGGGATTGCGCGATCTTCACGCACAAGGCATCGGACTGCACGGCGGCAGCCGCACCCAGCACGCCGGACGGCGGCGGCCTGAGCAGCCACCAGCGGCGCGCGTGCAGCAGCGCGCTCGCATCGTCGGCATGCGGCTGGATCTTGACCCAGCCCCGAATCCCGTATGCTGCGCCGATATAGCCGACTTCGACCAGGTCGTCCGGCAACGCGTCGGTATAGGCCAGCGCGGCCGGCAACCCGGTCGCGCCCTGCGGCTTGAGATTCGGCTTTTGCTGGGCCGCCTGCGGCCGCGCCGAGGRTTCGAGCGGCACATTGAGCGGCCGCCGCGCCGGGGCGCCTTGCTTGCGTTCGGTCACTTGTCGTTTGCCACGCGTCGCGAAACGCGCGTCACAACAATCAGGCTGCGGCCTTGGCGGCGTTTTGCTTGACCAGACGGGCAACCGTCGGCGACATCTGCGCGCCAACGCCAGTCCAGTAGGTCAGGCGGTCCTGCACCAGGCGCAGGCCTTCTTCGCTTGCCGAAGCCAGCGGGTTGTAGAAGCCGATGCGCTCGATGAAACGGCCATCACGGCGGTTGCGCGAGTCAGCAGCGACGATGTTGAAGAACGGGCGCTTCTTGCTGCCACCGCGAGCCAGACGGATTACGACCATGGGTTGATTCCTCAGAAAACTTGATGTTCGAACACGAAACGCAAGAGTATAGACCAAATCCCGAGGCCAAACAAACACTTAGAGCGATTGACGCGACACACCGCCACAGGCATCGTGGCGAAAACCCCGACAGGAGAGCGTCGCATGCGTTCCTACCTCCACATTCCCGCCTGCCGCGCCCTGCTGGCGGGCGTGCTCGCCGCTGGCGCGTGCCTTGGCGCTAACGCCAGCAGCACCGCAGCGCAGGCCTTGCCGCTCGACCAGATCAAGCTGCCGCCCGGATTTCGCATCGAAGTGCTCAGCCAGTCGGTGCCGGAGGCGCGCGGCATGACCATSTCGCCSGCCGGCACGCTGTTCGTGGGCACGCGCGGGGAAGGCAAAGTCTACGCCATCAGCAACCCGCTGGCCGGCAGCCCCCAAGTGCGAACGGTGGCCACGGGCCTGACCATGCCAGTTGGCGTCGCCTTCCGGAACGGCGCGCTGTATGCCTCCTCGACCTCGCGCATCGTGCGGCTCGATGACGTGGAAGCCCGGCTGGACAACCCGCCCAGGCCGGTGGTGGTGAGCGACCGCTTTCCCGGCGAAACCCACCACGGCTGGAAATTCATCGCCTTCGGGCCCGACGGCTATCTCTACGTGCCGGTCGGCGCGCCCTGCAATATCTGCGCGCCCGACGAGAACCGCTACGCCAACATCATGAAGATGAAGCCCGACGGCAGCGACCTGCAGGTGGTGGCGCGGGGCGTGCGCAACTCGGTCGGCTTCGACTGGCACCCCGCCACGCGCCAGCTATGGTTTACCGACAACGGCCGCGACTTCCTGGGCGACGACCAGCCCGACGACGAACTCAACCGCCTCACCCGCGCCGGCCAGCATTTCGGCTACCCGTTCTGCCATGCCGGCACCATTGCCGACCCGGAATTCGGCAAGCAGCGCGCCTGCGCGGAATTCGAACCGCCGGTGGCCAGGCTGGGCGCTCATGTG
The DNA here is from genome assembly GCF_056397305.1 of Cupriavidus sp. 05N40. Taxonomy (NCBI): domain Bacteria; kingdom Pseudomonadati; phylum Pseudomonadota; class Betaproteobacteria; order Burkholderiales; family Burkholderiaceae; genus Cupriavidus; species Cupriavidus sp. 05N40. The sequence goes on along the minus strand of NZ_JBFTND010000047.1, from coordinate 20,722 downwards.
GCCGCGCTCGGCATGCGTTTCTATACGGGCGCGCAATTTCCTGCCGAATATCACAACAATATCTTTATCGCCGAACATGGCAGCTGGAACCGCAGCGAGCGGATCGGCTACCGCATCGCCAGGATCGTGCTGGATGACGCTGGCCAGGTGGTGCGCCAGGAAATCTTCGCGCAGGGCTGGCTGCAGAATGACAAGCCATGGGGCCGTCCGGTCGATGTCCAGGTGGCACCGGACGGCTCGCTGCTCGTCAGCGACGACATGGCGGGCGCGATCTACCGCATCCGCTACGCGCCATGAAAACGGAGGCGGCCCGCGCCTCGCCGGCAGCTGTCGACAGGCGGCAAATTCCCCGGCAGTGGGGACGAAACAATCCGTTACACCGGTAACGGCTTTTGCATAGGCGTGCCGGATGCGCGTGCGTACCATGATTCCATCTACCAATAACATCACCGCGCGACAGGAAACTGGGATTCCGCATGCTCCCCCGCAATCTCCTGCGCGACCCGGTGGCTGGCATCCTGTTGGCCGTCTTCCTGATCGGCCTCAGCCCTGCCGGCCACGCTCAGGTCGCGTTCTGGCAACATAACCGGCCCGAAGGCCGGAACATGACCAATGCGCGCGGGCAACCGAGCCAGGGTGGCTGGGAAATGGCAAGCGTGCGTGCCGAACGGCAGGACCATGTACGCGCCCAGATCGAACGCATGGAAGCGCGCGCCCGCGCGGACGACCGCCTGAACGGCCGCCCGCCGCCCCCCCAGGAACGCGAAGACGAACGCGGCCGCCACCCCGATCGCAATGCGCAGGCCGATGGCGGGCGTGGCGATCAGCGCGGCTCCGGCATGGGCCCGGGTTGGCAGGCCCGTGGCCGGGACGGCAGCCGCTAGGCTGCCAGCACGATATCCACTTCTCGCATCCCCCTCGCATCCCCCTCGCGGCGCTGTCCCGGCTTGGCTTTGGTCGCGCCTCTCGCACGGTTCCCGGGCAGTATCCAAACAGTTCGCAAGCGACGGCGGCAGCGCGCCTGTGCCGCATTGTCCGCGCCGCGTAGCGGCGTACAATGAGCGCCGGCGCCAGCCTGCCTGGCCCTCACCCCGACCCTGTGCCGGCACGCCTTGCCGGCCCTCCACTTCGTAGCTGCCCATGCCTGCCGCCACCCAAGCCCCATCATCTGCCGCCGCGACCGTCACGACATCCCCCGGAAAATCGAAGCTGATCACGGTGGCACTGGCCTTCCTGTTCGGCAGCCTGGGGCTTCACCGCTTCTACCTGGGCGGGTTGCGCGACAAGTTCGGCTGGGCCCATCTGCTGGCGACGCTGGCCGGCGCGATCGGCGTGGCGTCGATGCAGACCGGGGCCGGCTCGCCGGCGCTGAACTGGACCTTCGCGGTGGCCGGCGGCACGTCGGTGATCGCAGCCTTCCTCACGGCCATCGTGTACGGGCTGCGTCCGGACGACAAATGGGACGCCCGCTTCAACCCGCACGGCAAGCCGACGCGCTCCGGCTGGCCAGTCGTGATCCTGGTCATCCTGTCACTGCTGATCGGCACCGGGCTGCTGATGGCCGGCCTCGCCATCAGCTTCCAGACCTTCTTCGAATCCCAGGTCGAGGCGGCCCGCGCCCTCTCGCAATAAGCGCACGGCGCAGCCATTCCGGCGCCAATGCACTTCGACCTGCTCGACATCGCCGTCTTCGTGCGCGCCGCCACGCTGGGCAACCTGTCGGCCGCGGCGCGCGATCTCGGGCTATCCACCTCGTCGGCCAGCAGCAGGCTCGCGCAACTCGAGCAGCAACTGGGGACGCGGCTTCTGCACCGGACCACGCGGCGCATCTCGCTGACCGGCGACGGCCAGCGTTTCCTCGAGCATGCCGGGCAACTGCTCGACACCGCCGACCTCGCGGCGCAAGCGGTGGGCCGAGGCGCCGAAGCCCCGCACGGGCAATTGCGCGTCGCGGTGCCCGCTTCGTTCGGCCGACAGCATGTCTCCCCGGCCATTCCTGCCTTCCTCTCGGCTTATCCGGGACTGTCGCTGGATCTGCGCCTGACCGACCAGGTGATCGACCTGGTCGAGGCCGGCGTCGACGTGGCGCTGCGCATGGGGGCCCTGCCCGATTCGTCGCTGGTGGCGCGGCCGCTGGCGCCGAGCCACCGCGCCATCTGCGCCTCGCCTGCCTACCTTGCCACGCATGGCACGCCGCGACATCCGGAAGACCTGCGCCAGCACAATTGCCTGGTGCTCAGCGACCAGGCCTCATGGCAGTTCGACACGGCGCTCGGCAAGACCGTGGTGGCAGTGAGCGGAAACCTGCGCACGGACAACGGCGAGGTCATCCGCGATGCCATCCTGGCCGGCATGGGGCTGGCGCTCAAGTCGACCTGGGATGTCGGCCCCCACCTGCGCAGCGGCGCGCTGGTCAGCGTGCTGACCGATTATCCCGTGCTGCCGGCAGTTTCGATCTGGGCGGTCTACCCCAGCCGCCGGCAGGTGCCGGCCAAGACCCGCGCGTTCATCGATTTCTTCGCCGCATGTTTCGGCTCTCCGCCCTACTGGGACAGCGAGCCCGCGCAATAGCGCCCCCCGGCGCGAACTGGCCAGGCTGCCCCGCCGCCTGCCGCGATGCCTCAGCCCTGCCATCCCAGACATTGCCTCCTGCCGGCACGCCTGCGTTCACGCCTCGATTCCGTCCGGCTGTCGGACCGCTATGCGCAGGTGCGACCGGGCCTTGGTATTTTGGCGCGACTACTGTATAAATATACAGTATCAACCCAGATTACCTTGGATGCAGGACAGCCCCCGTGCCGAACCGACCCCACCCCATCAGCCCGCTAAAAGGCAGGGCTGCGCGCTCGAATGATGTCAGCCGGTTCGATGCATGGACCCGCGAGCGCGTCGACGATGAATGGCAAGCCGCCGATGAGCCAACGACACCACCGATCCAGACCATTGTCTTCACGGAGAAGGCCAGACGCATCGTCTCGCACAACCAGTCGCCGGACCTGCCCTTCCACGCGTCCATCAACCCCTATCGTGGCTGCGAGCATGGATGCATCTACTGCTACGCGCGGCCCAGCCATGCCTATCTGGGACTTTCGCCTGGCCTCGACTTCGAGACCCGCCTGTACGCGAAGGAAAACGCCGCGGCCCTGCTCGAGGCCGAACTCGGCAGCCGCCGCTACACGCCGTCGGTAATCGCGCTGGGAGTCAATACGGACCCATACCAGCCCATCGAGCGGGGCCTGCGAATCACACGGGGGATCCTGGAGGTGCTGGAGCGCTTCAATCATCCCGTGGCCATCATCACCAAGTCGGGCGTGGTCACCCGCGACATCGATATCCTGCAGCGCATGGCGGCCAGGAACCTGGTGCGCGTCCATGTGTCGGTCACCTCGCTCGACAATGAGATCGCACGCACGCTCGAACCCCGTGCCAGCGCACCGGCGCGCCGCCTGGCCGCGATCGCGGCTCTGCGCGAAGCCGGCATTCCGGTCGGCGTGATTGTGGCGCCCGTGATTCCCGGCCTGACCGACTCCGGGATGGAGGCCATCCTCGAAGCCTGCGCCAAGGCCGGGGCGCGCAGCGCGGCGTACACCCTGCTGCGCCTGCCGCGCGAGGTGGCGGCATTGTTCTCCGAATGGCTGGCCACCTATCATCCGCTGCGCGCGAAGCACGTCGAAAGCCTGGTGGCGCAAATGCGCGGCGGCCAGGCCTACGACTCGCGGTTCGGCGTGCGCATGACGGGCACCGGTATCTTTGCCGAACTCCTGAGCAAGCGTTTCAAGCTGGCATGCCGGCGCTTCGGCCTGAATACCGAGCGCCATGCGCTGACCACCGAACTGTTTTCCCGGGACGGCGCCGCAGCGCAAATGAAACTGTTCTGAACCGCGCCGCGGCTTCAGGCAAGCGGCGCCTTTTCGTCGACCGCGATCGCCAGCGTTTCCTTGATCTCTTCCATCACCACATAGCTCTTGGACTGCGCGGCGCCCGGCAACTGCAGCAGGATATCGCCGAGCAGGCGGCGGTACTCGCCGATCTCGCGGATGCGCGCCTTGATCAGGTAATCGAAGTCGCCCGACACCAGGTGGCATTCGAGCACCTCGGGAATGCGTGATACCTCGCGGCGGAACTGCTCGAACATATTGCCCGACTTGTTGCCGAGCGAGATCTCCACGAAGACCAGCAGGCCGCTGCCCAGCAGCGCGGGATTGAGCCGCGCGTAGTAGCCCATGATGACCCCGTCGCGCTCCATGCGCTTGACCCGCTCGATGCAGGGCGTGATGGTCAGCCCCACGGCTTCCGCAAGCTCCTTCATCGACATGCGGCCATCGGCCTGGAGCAGCGCCAGGATCTTGCGGTCGAGCCGGTCCAGGCTGCGCAGGGGCTGACGACTTGTTCTCATGAGTAAATCCTGTTTCTCTGAAAATTACGATAACTATGACTGCACATATTTCAATAGTATAGAGATAAATACTTTATCTGACTTACTTTCTGGTTGAGAGCCCCCGACTATGCGCGTCCTTGTCCTTGGCAGTGGTGTGATTGGCGTGACGAGCGCCTGGTATCTGGCCCGCGCCGGCCATGAAGTCACCGTGATCGACCGCGAGGCCGCGCCCGCGCTGGGCACCAGTTTTGCCAACGCCGGCCAGATCTCCCCGGGCTATGCCTCGCCTTGGGCCGCGCCGGGCGTGCCGCTCAAGGCCATCAAGTGGATGTTCCAGCAGCATGCTCCGCTCTCCATCCGTCCGGACGGCACCCTGTTCCAGTTGCAATGGATGTGGCAGATGCTGATGAACTGCTCGGCCGAGCGCTACGCCATCAACAAGGAACGCATGGTGCGTCTGGCCGAATACAGCCGCGACTGCATCCGCGCCCTGCGCGCCGATACCGGCATTGCCTACGAAGGACGCCAGCAAGGCACGCTGCAGGTCTTCCGCACCGACGAGCAGCTTGAGGGCGCGGCCAAGGACATCGCCGTGCTCGAACAGGCCGGCGTGCCCTACCAGTTGCTATCGCGCGAGGACCTCGCCGCCAGCGAACCGGCCCTTGCCGCCGTCAGCCAAAAGCTGAGCGGCGGCCTGCGGCTCCCCAATGACGAAACCGGCGACTGCCAGCTCTTCACCACGCAACTCGCGGCCATGGCCGAGAGCCTGGGCGTGCAGTTCCACTACAACCGCTCCATCGACGGCCTGCTCACCAAGGGCGACGCGGTCACCGGCGCCATGGTGGGTGGCCAGCCCGTGATGGCGGACCTGGTGGTGGTAGCGCTGGGCAGCTGGTCGACGCCCTTCGTGAAGAACTTCCTGCCGGGCCTCTCGAACCTGCCGGTCTACCCGCTCAAGGGCTTCTCGATCACCGTGCCGATGACCGATGCAACCCGCAGCCCGGTGTCGACGGTGCTCGACGAAACCTACAAGGTTGCCATTACGCGCTTCGACGACCGTATCCGCGTGGGCGGCATGGCCCAGATCGTCGGCTATGACCGTTCGCTGGACCCGTCCAAGCGCCGCACGCTGGAGCATGTGGTGACCGACCTGTTCCCCGGCGCCGGCGATGTCAGCCGCGCCACGTTCTGGACCGGCCTGCGCCCGATGACGCCGGATGGCACCCCCATCGTCGGCCCGACTCCGCTCAAGGGCCTGTGGCTCAATACCGGGCACGGCACGCTGGGCTGGACCATGGCCTGCGGCTCGGGCAAGCTGCTGTCGGACCTGGTGTCCGGTACCTCGCCCGCCATTCGCGCCGACGACCTGTCGGTGGCACGCTATGTGAAGCAGCCGGGCACGCGCGCCGTGCACCGCCCCGCCGTGGCCTGAGCGATCCGGGCTCGCGCGTAAAAAAAGGCGGCCCCGCGGGGCCGCCTTTTGCTTGCGCACGAACAGGTCAGAACTGCGCTTCGCTCAAGGCATTGACCGGCGCGGCGCCCGCCACGACGGCATCGCGCAAACCCGATGCCTGCGACAGGATGTGCTCGGCGAAGAAATGCGCCGTGGCGATCTTGGCGTCATGGAACGATGCATCCTCGCCGCGCTTTGCCTGTGCCACCAGCATGGCGCGGCCGAGCTGCCAGCCCGAGAACACGATGCCGCACAGCTTGAGGTAAGGCACGCTGCCGGCAAACACGGCGTTGGGATCCGCCTTGGCATTGGACGCCACGAACGCCACCACGGCTTCCAGCGCCGTGCGGCCCTTGGCCAGCTGCGCCTGCACCGCTGCGAACGCCGCGCCATCCTGCTTGCCCAGTGCGGCTTCCGTTTCCGCGATCTGCGCGCAGATGGCACGCGCCACGGCACCGCCGTCGCGCAGGGTCTTGCGGCCGACCAGGTCGTTGGCCTGGATGGCGGTGGTGCCTTCGTAGATCGGCAGGATGCGCGCGTCGCGGTAGTGCTGCGCAGCGCCGGTTTCCTCGATGAAGCCCATGCCTCCGTGGACCTGCACGCCAAGGCTGGTGACATCGATCGACAGCTCCGTGCTCCAGCCCTTGACGATAGGCACCAGGAACTCGTAGAAGGCCTGGCTCTGCTTGCGCACGGCCTCGTCCGGATGCTGGTGCGCCGTGTCGCAAGCGGCCGCGGCAACGTAGGCCACCGAGCGTGCCCCTTCGATCAGCGAGCGCATCGTCATCAGCATGCGCTTGACGTCGGGGTGGTGGATGATGGTGACCGCCTCGCGCGCCGAACCGTCGACCGGGCGGCTCTGCACGCGCTCGCGGGCAAAGGCCACGGCCTGCTGGTAGGCACGCTCGGACACGGCGATACCCTGCATGCCGACCGAGAAGCGCGCCGAGTTCATCATGATGAACATGTACTCGAGGCCGCGGTTCTCTTCGCCCACCAGCGTGCCGATGGCGCCGCCGTGGTCGCCGAACTGCAGCACCGCGGTGGGGCTGGCCTTGATGCCGAGCTTGTGCTCGATCGACACGCAATGCACGTCGTTGCGCGCGCCGTTCGAGCCGTCTTCGTTCACCAGGAACTTGGGCACGATGAACAGCGAGATGCCCTTCACGCCCTCGGGCGCGCTCGGCGTGCGCGCCAGCACGAGATGGACGATGTTCTGTGCCATGTCATGCTCGCCGTAGGTGATGAAGATCTTGGTGCCGAAGACCTTGAACGTGCCGTCGCCCTGCGGCTCGGCGCGCGTGCGCACGGCTGCCAGGTCCGAACCGGCCTGCGGCTCGGTCAGGTTCATGGTGCCGGTCCACTCGCCCGAAATCAGCTTGGGCAGGAAGGTGGCCTTCTGCGCGTCCGTGCCGGCGGTCAGCAAGGCCTCGATGGCGCCGTCGGTCAGCAGCGGGCACAGGGCAAACGAGAGATTGGCCGTATTGAGCATCTCGTTGCACGCGGTGGCGATGACCTTGGGCAGGCCCTGGCCGCCGAATTCCTGCGGATGCAGCACGCCCTGCCAGCCGCCCTCGCCAAACTGGCGGAAGGCCTCCTTGAAGCCGGGCGTGGTCGTGACCACGCCGTCCTTCCAGCTGCTGGGGTCGGTGTCGCCGATGCGGTTGAGCGGCGCCAAGACTTGTTCGTTGAACTTGGCCGCCTCGTCGAGCACCGCCTGCGCCGTCTCCGGCGTGGCGTCCTCGAAGCCGGGCAGCTTGCTGACTGCGTCGAGGCCAGCCAGTTCGTTCATCACGAACAGCATGTCCTTGAGCGGGGCACGGTAGGTCATCGATGTCTCCGATATGTATAAAAAAGCCGTTCTCGGGCGGGCCCGGAACGGCTTGTACTCCCTGGCCCGGTCCGGCGCGCCTGGCGGCGGCCGAACCCTGCGATCAGCCCAGCGCCGCCACCAGTTCCGGCACCACGACGTTCAGGTCGCCCACCAGGCCGTAGTCGGCCACCGAGAAGATCGGCGCTTCGGCATCCTTGTTGATCGCCACGATCACCTTGGAGTCCTTCATGCCGGCCAGATGCTGGATCGCGCCSGAGATACCSACGGCGATRTACAGTTGCGGCGCGACGATCTTGCCGGTCTGGCCGACCTGATAATCGTTGGGCACGAAGCCGGCGTCCACCGCGGCGCGCGAGGCGCCCATGGCGGCGTTCAGCTTGTCGGCCAGCGGCGTCAGCACCTTGGTGTAGTTCTCGCCCGAGCCCACGCCACGGCCACCGGACACGATGATCTTGGCTGCGGTCAGTTCGGGGCGGTCGCTCTTGGTGACTTCGCGCGAGACGAATTGCGAGATACCCGCGTCAGCCACGGCCGGCAGGCTTTCCACGGCGGCCGAGCCACCGTCGGCAGCAGCGGCGTCGAAGCCGGTGCCGCGCACGGTGATGACCTTCACCTTGTCCGACGATTGCACGGTCGAGATCGCGTTGCCGGCGTAGATCGGGCGCTCGAAGGTATCCGGGCTGTCGACCTTGGTGATGTCCGACAGCTGGGCCACGTCCAGCCTGGCGGCCACGCGCGGCAGGATGTTCTTGCCGTAGGGGGTCGCGGGGGCCAGGATGTGGCTGTAGTCGTTGGCGATGGCCAGCACCTGCTCGGCCACGTTCTCGGCCAGGCCGTCGCCGAAGTAGGCGGCGTCGGCCAGCAGCACCTTGGACACGCCGGCGATCTTGGCGGCCGCGTCGGCGGCAGCCTTCGCGTTGGCGCCGGCCACCAGCACGTGGACGTCGCCGCCGCACTGGGCGGCAGCCGTCACCGTGTTCAGCGTGGCGGACTTGATGGTTTGGTTGTCGTGTTCAGCAATGACGAGTGCAGTCATGTTTTATCTCCTGGCGCTCAGATGACCTTGGCTTCGTTCTTCAGCTTCTGCACCAGCGTCGCAACGTCCGGCACCATCACACCCGCGGTACGCTTGGGCGGCTCGACGACCTTGACGGTCTTCAGGCGCGGCGCGACGTCGACGCCGAGGTCCTCGGGCTTGACGGTCTCGAGCGGCTTCTTCTTGGCCTTCATGATGTTGGGCAGCGTCACGTAGCGCGGCTCGTTCAGGCGCAGGTCGGTGGTCACCACCGCCGGCAGCTTGATCGACAGCGTTTCCAGGCCGCCGTCCACTTCACGCGTCACCGAGGCACGGCCGTCGGCAACGGTCACCTTGGAGGCGAAGGTCGCTTGCGGCAGGCCAGCCAGCGCGGCCAGCATCTGGCCGGTCTGGTTGGAGTCGTCGTCGATGGCCTGCTTGCCCAGGATCACCAGTTGCGGCTGCTCCTTGTCGACCAGCGCCTTGAGCAGCTTGGCCACGGCCAGCGGCTGCAGGTCTTCGCTCGACTCGACCAGGATGCCGCGGTCGGCGCCGATCGCCATCGCGGTGCGCAGGGTTTCCTGGCATTGCGCCACGCCGCACGACACGGCGATCACCTCGGTCGCCACGCCGGCTTCCCTCAGGCGCACCGCTTCTTCCACGGCGATTTCGTCAAACGGGTTCATGCTCATCTTGACGTTGGCCAGATCCACGCCCGTGCCGTCCGACTTCACCCGGACCTTGACGTTGTAATCCACCACGCGCTTGACTGCGACGAGTACTTTCATGCGCTCACTCCACTGATAGTCGATAGTCAGAAATTTGGTTCGCCCGCCATTATAACCACCGGGTTGGCGGCTCTCTTGTTTTTCGAACGGTCGTACTATTTTATCGGTAAAGAATTGCCGGGCATAGCCCGGCAACGTGAAAACCTTGCGCCATTGTGCTGCAGAATGCCCTGGAGCACGCAGGTCTGGCGGTTTTTTTCAGCTTACCAGGCGGTAATCACCGAGTCCTTGAACGTACTCTGCACATACTGCTTGATCTCGGGCGAGTGGTAAGCCTTCACCAGCTTGGCCACCCAGGGCTTGTTCTTGTCGGCTTCGCGGATGGCGATCAGGTTGGCGTAGGGGCCCTTCGGACCCTCGATGGCGATGGCGTCCTTGATCGGCGACAGGCCAGCGGACTCGGCATAGTTGCCGTTGATCGCGGCGGCGTCGAGGTCATCCAGCGAGCGCGGCAGCTGCGCTGCGTCCAGCTCCACGATCTTGATCTTCTTCGGGTTGGCCACGATGTCCAGCGGCGTGGCCTTCAGGCCTGCATCCGGGCGCAGCTTGATGACGCCCTTGCTCTGCAGCAGCAGCAGCCCGCGGCCGCCGTTGGTGGGGTCGTTGGGCACACCCACGCGCGCGCCTTCCTTGAGCTGGTCGAGCGACTTGAGCTTCTTGGAATACACGCCCATCGGGAACGTCACGGTGAAGGCGATGTGGGTGAATTTGTAGCCACGGTCCTTGATCTGCGCTTCCAGGTACGGCAGGTGCTGGTAGCTGTTGGCGTCGAGGTCGCCGGCGGCCAGCGCGGCATTGGGCTGGATGTAGTCGCTGAACTCGACGACCTGGATGTTCAGGCCGTCCTTGGCGGCGACCTTCTTGACCTGCTCCATGATCTGGGCGTGCGGGCCGCCGGTGACGCCGATCTTGATCGGCTTTTCCTGGGCGATGGCACCAGTGGCCAGGGTGGCGCCAATGGCGGCGCCGGCGATCCATTGCAGCACGTTACGACGTTGCATGTCTGACTTCCTTGTTTCTCGATTTCTGGATGGCTCGATTTCTCGATTGCCCTGATTTCTTTTGTTGCGCGCTGCCGCGCGCCTCGCTCACTTGTGGCTGATGCGCCGCACCAGCCAGTCACCGAAACTCTGCACCGCCTGCACGAAGACGATGAGGATCAGCACTACCGCCACCATCACTTCCGTGATGTAGCGCTGGTAGCCGTAGCGAATGCCCAGGTCGCCCAGCCCGCCGCCGCCGATGGCGCCGGCCATGGCCGAATAGCCRACCAGGCTCACGAAGGTGATGGTCAGGCCGGCCACGATGCCGGGCATGGCCTCGGGCAGCAGCACCTTCATCACGATCTGGCCGGTGGTCGCGCCCATCGACTGGGCGGCCTCCACCAAACCCTTGTCGACCTCGCGCAGCGCGCTTTCCACCAGTCGCGCGATGAACGGAATGGCGGCGATGGTCAGCGGCACGACGGCCGCGGTGGTGCCGATCGACGAGCCGACGATAAAGCGCGTGAACGGGATCACCACCACCAGCAGGATGATGAAGGGAATCGAGCGCACCGCGTTGACCACCACGCCGATGGTGCGGTTGAACAGCGGGTGCGACAGCACGCCGCCGCGGTTGGTCAGGTGCAGCAGCACGCCCAGCGGCACGCCGAACAGCGAGCCGACCACGCCCGAGATGCCCACCATCAGCAAGGTCTCGTTGAACGAGGTCACGAACAGATCAAACATTTCAGACCACATGCTCGATCTCCTCCACGACCACGCCTTGTTCTTGCAGGAATGCCATCGCGGCCTTGACGTCGGCGGGTTCGCCGGTGGCCATGATGGCCAGCGAACCGAAGGCCTGGCCCTGGATCTCGTCGATATGCCCGTGCAGGATATTGAAGTCCAGCCCATGGCGGCGGATGGCCTGGGCCAGCACCGGCTGGTCCACGCCTTCGCCGGTGAAGGCCAGCCGGTAGACATGGTCGCGGCCGTTGCCAAGCCGGCTTTCCACGCGCTTGAGCACGCTTGCCGGCAGTTCCTGGGCAATCACATCGCCGATCATGGCGCGCGTGACCTCGTGTCGCGGGCGCAGGAAGACGTCGATCACGCGGCCGGTCTCGACCACCTGRCCGGCYTCSAGCACGGCSACRCGGTCGCAGACCTGCTTGATCACTTCCATCTGGTGCGTGATCATGACGATGGTCAGGCCCAGTTCGCGGTTGATCTGCTTGAGCAACTCCAGGATGGCGCGCGTGGTTTCCGGATCGAGCGCCGAGGTGGCCTCGTCCGACAGCAGCACCTTGGGCTTGCTGGCCAGCGCACGGGCGATGCCCACGCGCTGCTTCTGCCCGCCGCTGATCTGGGCGGGATAGCGGTCCTTCAGCGCCGTCAGGCCGACCAGTTCCAGCAGCGGCAGCACCGTCGCGGAAATCTCGTTCCTGGACTTGCCGGCCAGCTCCAGCGGCAGCGCCACGTTGTCGTACACGGTGCGCGACGACAGCAGGTTGAAATGCTGGAAGATCATGCCGATGTCGCGGCGGGCCTGGCGCAGCGCGCCGCTGTCGAGCGCCGTCAGGTCCTGGCCGCCGACGATCACGCGGCCGGCGCTGGGGCGGTTGAGCAGGTTGATGGCGCGCACCAGCGTGCTCTTGCCGGCGCCGCTGCGGCCGATGATGCCGAACACCTCGCCCGGCGCGATGGACAGGCTGACATCCCGCAATGCATGCACCTCGCCCGACCCGCCGGGGAAGCGCTGCGATAGACCTTGCAGTTCGATCATGTGAAAAGAAAACGGCAACAGGCGAGAATGTCTCAAGCGCTGTTGCCGCATTTTATTTTTAGGCGAAGCTCGCATTTTAAGCGATCCGCTTCATACCAGAAACGACTTTTTGCCGATGTCTTTATATGTTCAAGGCATATAAGACAATAAAAAGCAGTTTATTCGCCACGCCAAGAAGGCGCACGCTTGTCCAGGAAGGCCTGGACACCCTCCAGCGCGGCGGGATCCATCATGTTGCAGGCCATGGTCTGGCCGGCCAGCTGGTAAGCGGCCTCGATGCCCATCTCGAGCTGGCGGTAGAACAGGCCCTTGCCGGCAGCCACCGCGGCGGCCGGCTTGGCGCAGATACTGGCGGCCAGGCGCGCGACCTCGGCATCGAGGCCGTCRGCGGGCACCACGCGATTGACCAGCCCGCGCGTGCGCGCCTCCGTCGCGTCGATCATGTCGCCGGTCAGCAGCATCTCCAGCGCCTGCTTGCGCGACAGGTTGCGCGACAGCGCCACCCCGGGGGTGGCGCAGAACAGGCCGAGATTGACGCCGGATACCGCGAAGCGCGCGTCATCCGCCGCCACGGCCAGGTCGCACATGGCCACCAGCTGGCAGCCGGCGGCGGTGGCGACGCCCTGCACCCGCGCGATCACCGGCTGCGGCATCTTGTGGATCGCCATCATCATGCGCGTGCAGCGGTCGAACAGGCGGCGGTAGTAGTCGTGCGACGGGCTGGCGCGCATCTCGCGCAGGTCGTGGCCGGCGCAGAAGGCTCGCCCTGCCCCGCCCAGCACCACCACGCGCACCGAAGCATCGGCCGCGACGCGCGCGAAGGCGGCGGTCAGCGCGTCCAGCAGGCCCTCGGACAAGGCGTTGAAGGCTTCGGGACGGTTCATCGTCAGCCGCAGCACGCCGGGCGCATCGAGGCTTTCGCTCAGCAGCGACGCCGCATGGCGGTTATCGGTATCTGCCATGGCAGGCCTTCTCCTGTTGTCTATTGCTCGAGCAGCACCTTGAGGTGCGCGAGCACGCTGCGGCCGAGCGCGCTGAGGTTGTAGCCACCTTCCAGGCAGCTGACGATGCGTCCCTTGGCATGCGTGCGGGCGACTTCCATCAGTTGCGCGGTAATCCAGGCGTAGTCCTGCTCGACCAGCCCCATCTGCCCGAGGTCGTCCTCGCGATGGGCATCGAAGCCCGCCGAGATGAACAGCATCTGCGGCTTGAACTCGTTCAGGCGCGGCAGCCAGATCGTCTCCACCACTTCGCGCACCGCCATGCCGCTGGTATAGGCCGGCAGCGGGATGTTCGACATATTGGTGGCGATATGCTCGGTGCCGCTGTAGGGATAGAAGGGGTGCTGGAAGAAGCTGCACATCAGCACGCGCGCATCGCCGCGGAACGCGGCCTCGGTGCCGTTGCCGTGATGCACGTCGAAATCGACGATCGCCACGCGCTCCAGGCCGTGCGCCGCGAGCGCGTGGCGCGCGGCGATCGCTACGTTGTTGAAGAAGCAAAAGCCCATCGCATGGTCCGGCTCGGCATGATGGCCGGGCGGGCGCACACAGCAAAAGGCATTTTCGATCTCGCCCGCGATGACCGCGTCGGTGGCTGCCACCGCGGCGCCGGCCGCGTGCGTGGCGGCGGCCAGCGTGTGGCTGTTCATCAGCGTGTCGGGGTCGATCGGGTGATAGCCGCTGGCGGGACTGGCGGCGGCCAGGCTGGCCACGTACTCCGGCCGGTGCACGCGCCCGATCTGCTCTGCGGTCGCGGCGGGGGCATCGCGCCGGTCGAGCAAACCATCCATGCCGTGCGAGATCAGCTGGTCTTCTATGGCCTGCAGGCGCTCCGGGCATTCCGGATGGAAATGCCCCATCTCATGCAGCAGGAATTCTGGATGCGTGTAATAGCCTGTCGGCATGGCTTATAGCTTTATCGTGGTCTCCAATCGCTACGTTAGCACATGCCGCGCCGGGCACCCAGCGAGGTGCCGCGCGGGCACCATCCGCTATACTCGCAGCGACTTGCAAAGGACACCATGACCGAAACCCAGCGCTCCCTGCGCCGCCCCTTGCTGGGAGCTGCGCTTTCCGCTGCCGCATTGAGCTTGTGCGGCGTTTCTCCCGCACTGCTTGCCGCCGGCAAGCGCCGTGTGAGCGTGCGCGAGGAAGAGATCGAGCCGGGCCGCTATCGCGACAACCCGAAGAGCCGCGCCTTCATCGACGAAATGGTGGCGCGCCATGGCTTCGCCCGCCCCATGCTCGAAGGCTGGTTCGGGCAGGCCGTCTATTCGTCCACGGTAGCGCGCCTGATCATGCCGCCCGCCACGCCGGGCCGCAAGAGCTGGCGCGCATACCGCTCGCGCTTTATCGAACCCATCCGCATCAACGCGGGCGTGCGCTTCTGGCAGCAGAACCGCGACACCCTGCGCCGCGCCGAGGCCGAGTTCGGCGTGCCGGCTTCGGTGATCGTCGGCATCATCGGCGTCGAAACCATCTATGGCCGCGACATGGGCACGTTCCGCGTGATCGACTCGCTCTCCACGCTGGCCTTCGACTATCCGGACACCCCGAACCGCGACGCGCGCACCACGCTGTTCCGCAACCAGCTGGCGGACTACCTGCTGTGGTGCCGCGACACCAACACCGATGTGTTCTCGGTGCTGGGCTCCTACGCCGGCGCCGTCGGCATCCCGCAGTTCATGCCGACCAGCCTGCGCGACTACGCCATCGACTACGACGGCGACGGCCACATCGACCTGCGCAACAGCGCCACCGACGCCATCGGCAGCGTGGGCCGCTTCCTGCAACTGCACGGCTGGGAACAGGGCCGCCCGGTGGTCTGGCGCCTTGCCCCCGACGAGGGCAGCCGCGGCATCGCCACCGCGGCCGCAGACGGCGAGCCGTGGCCCACCCGCACGCTGAACCAGTTGCTCAAGGCCGGCCTGCGCGTGGACGAACCGATCGACCTGGCGCGCGAAGGCGAGACCGGCGTGCTGGTGGTGGACCTGCCCACGCCCGGCGAAACCACCGACTACATGCTGGGCCTGCGCAATTTCTACGTGCTCACGCGCTATAACCGCAGCTTCTTCTACGCGCTGGCGGTGTACCAGCTGGGCGAGGCGGTCAAGTCGGCGATGGGCTGACCCCGAGCGCCGGCGGCACCTGCCGCCGCCGACCACAGAAGACAAAAAGCCCCGCCGTGATCCGAGCGGGGCTTTTTGCTGGCGCGTGCGGTGCGTGCGGCGCGGGCCTCAGGCCGGGAACACCCCTGTCGAGAGATAGCGGTCGCCGCGGTCGCACACCACGAAGACGATGGTGGCGTTCTCCACCTCTTCGGCGATGCGCAGTGCCACGCACAGCGCGCCGGCGGCCGAGATCCCGCAGAAGATGCCTTCCTCGCGCGCCATGCGGCGGGCCATGTGCTCGGCATCGCCCTGACTGACCAGTTCGGTGCGGTCGATGTACTTGGGATCGTAGATCTTCGGCATGTACGCCTCCGGCCACTTGCGGATGCCGGGAATGCGCGAGCCCTCGGCCGGCTGCGCGCCGACCACCTGCACCGCCGCGCTCTGCTCCTTCAGGAAGCGCGACACGCCGGTGATGGTGCCGGTGGTGCCCATGGCGGAGACGAAGTGAGTGATGCGTCCTTCGGTTTCGCGCCAGATCTCGGGGCCGGTGGTCTCGTAGTGGGCCAGCGGATTGTCCGGGTTGCCGAACTGGTCGAGGATCACGCCGCGGCCATCGCGCTCCATCGAGTCAGCCAGGTCCCGCGCGTACTCCATGCCGCCCTTGACCGGCGTGAGAATGATCTCGGCGCCATAGGCGGCCATGCTCTGGCGGCGCTCCATGCTCAGGTCTTCGGGCATGATCAGCACCATCTTGTAGCCACGGATGGCGGCCGCCATGGCCAGCGCGATGCCGGTATTGCCCGAGGTGGCCTCGATCAGCGTATCACCCGGCTTGATGCGGCCGCGCGCTTCGGCGCGGGCGATCATCGACACCGCCGGCCGGTCCTTGACCGACCCGGCCGGGTTGTTGCCCTCGAGCTTGCCGAGGATGACATTGCCGCGCGGGGCACCGGCGGCGCCGGGGATGCGCTGCAGTTGCACCAGCGGCGTATTGCCGATGGTGTCTTCGATCGTCTTGTAGGCCATGGTGAGCGGGGATTCCAAATGTCGGCGGACATTGTAATCCAGTCGTAATACCCGCGTTGGCTGCGCGGCGGGCGACCCTCGCCGCCCGGGCCGCCGCGGCACGGTCATCAGGCGTCGGATTCGCTCTTGCTGCCGCCCAGCAGGTGATACAGCAGGATGGCGCCGAAAGTGGCGGTACCGATACCGCCCAGCGCCATGCCGCCCAGCTTCAGGGTCAGGTCGCCGGCCGCCACGGTGAGCGTGGCGCCCACCGTGATCAGGTTGCGCGAGCTGGAGAAGTCCACCTTGTTTTCCACCCAGATGCGCCCTGCCGTGGCGGAAATCAGCCCGAACACGACAATGGTCAGGCCGCCGATCACGGGACCCGGGATGGTCAGGATCAGCGCGCCGAACTTGGGAGAAAAGCCCAGGATGAGCGCCACCACCGCGGCCACCACGAAGATCAGCGTGGAGTAGATCCGGGTCACGGCCATCACGCCCATGTTCTCGGCATAGGTGGTCACGCCGGTACCACCGCCGCCCGCGGAGATCATGGTGGCAATGCCGTCACCGATGAAGGCACGCCCGATGTACGGATCGAGATTGCGCCCGGTCATCACGCTGATGGCCTTGATATGCCCGAGATTCTCGGCCACCAGTACGATCGCCACCGGTGCGATCAGCAGCATGGCGCTGGCCTGGAATACCGGCGAGGTGAAGACCGGCAGGCCGAACCAGCTCGCCGCGGCCACGCCGGAGAAATCGATGGCCTTGCCCAGTCCCATGACATTGGTGCAAACGTAATACAGCGCATAGCCGAACAGCCCGCCGACCAGCACCGGCAGCCGGCGCAGCATGCCAGGCGCGTGCACGGCGACCATGCCAACGGCCAGCACCGTGGCCAGGCCAACCCAGGTGTCGAGCGCGGCGCCGCTCACGGCCTTGACCGCCACCGGCGCCAGGTTCAGGCCGATGGCCGCGACGATGGCGCCGGTCACCACGGGCGGCATCAGCCGCTCGACCCAGCGGTATCCCACCGCCTGCACCACGAGACCGATCACCAGGTAGAGCGCGCCCGCGGCGATGATGCCGCCCAGCGCCACCGGTATGTTCGGGTTGGGGCCGCTGCCGGCGTAGCCGGTGGCGGCAATCACCACCGCGATAAAGGCGAAGCTCGAGCCCAGGTAGCTCGGCACCCGCCCGCGCACGCACAAGAAGAAAATCAGCGTGCCGATACCGGAAAACAGGATCGCGATATTGGGATTGAAACCCATCAGGATCGGCGCGATCGCCGTCGAGCCGAACATCGCCACCACGTGCTGGATGCCGGCCAGGACGGTCTGCCCCGCAGGCAGCCGCTCGTCAGGCGCGATCACGCCATGCGTCTTCAGCCGCCACTTGGGCAGGAATCCCGCGTCCTCATCATTTCCCATTGTCCAGCTCCCTTTTCTGTCCTTGGCCTGGCCGCCCGCGCGCGGGCAGGTCCGGCTCGATTTGGTTTGTCCTTGCCGCGCGGCCGGCTCGGCCTGCGCGGGCGTCCGCATGATACCGTGCAGCCGCGATCGTGCGAAGCCATCCGGACTAGCACGAGCCGTACCAGCGGCTCGACCGCGCTTTTGGTGCATGAACGCAAAGAAGCCCCGGACACGGCCGGGGCTTCTTCGGTACGACGGGCGGGTTGCCTTGGTGGCGGCAGCCGCGCCCGCTTATCTGGCGGGCTTGGCCGGCGCCTTGTCCGCGACCTTGGCATCCTTCTTTGCCGCAACCGCGGCCGGCTTCGGTGCGGCCGCGGCGCCGATGGTCATGCCGCCTTCCTGCAGCCGCGCCACCGATTTCTGCCCAAGGCCCTTGACGCGGTCGGCCAGGTCGGCCGCATCCTTGAAGGGACCACCCTTGGCGCGCTCGGCGACGATGGTGCTCGCGGTGGCCGGACCGATGCCCTTGAGCGTCACCAGCGAAGTCTCGTCTGCCGTATTGACATCGACCGCGGCATGGGCCGCGCCCATCAGCGAAAAGCACAGCGCCAGGGCCAGCAGTGCCTGCCCGGAAACCAGCTTGAGTACCTTGATTGCCTGATTGCGCATGGAGATTCTCCTATCCGTTGTGAAGGTAGCCGCGCCCTCGCTGGACGCGGCAACACGGAGGATAGGAGCGCGCGGCAGCGTTGGCGCGTCCTGCAACAAATGTTCACCTCGGCTACCAAGGTGTGTCCGCCGCAAGCCAAAAAAACGCGCGCCGAAGCGCGCGTCGATGGCCTGATCTCTCCCGCCTCAGGCTTTGCGCTGCAGCAGCCAGCGGCAGTAGCGCGACACGCCTTCCTCGACCGTGTAGAACGCGTCCTTGTAGCCTGCCGCGCGCAGTCGCGACATGTCCGACTGCGTGTAGCACTGGTATTTGCCGCGCAGCGCATCGGGGAACTTGACGTACTCGACCAGTCCTTCCTGCACCAGCTCGTCCAGGCTCAGCCGGGGCTTGTCCTCGGCTTCGCGCAGCGTGTTGACCACGGTGGTGGCGATGTCGTTGAAGGGCTGCGCGTTGCCGGTGCCGAGGTTGAAGATCCCCGACTTGTCCGGGTGCTCGAGGAAGAACAGGTTGACCTTCACCACGTCTTCCACCGACACGAAGTCGCGCGTATGGCCACCCGGGCCGTAGCCGCCATATTCGCCGAACAGCTTCACGGTGCCGTCGGCGCGGAACTGGTTGAAATTGTGGAACGCCACCGAAGCCATGCGTCCCTTGTGCGCTTCGCGCGGGCCGTAGACATTGAAGTAGCGGAAGCCCACGATCTGCGACAAAGCCGACGGCAGCGTGCGCCGCACCACCTGGTCGAACAGGAACTTGGAGTAGCCGTAGACGTTGAGCGGCTGCTCGTGCTCGCGGTCTTCCTTGAACACCTGCGAAGCGCCGTAGGTCGCCGCCGACGAAGCGTAGAGGAACTGCGTGCCCTGCTCCAGGCAGGCTTCCATCAGCGCCCGCGTATAGCGGTAGTTGTTCTCCATCATGTAGCGGCCGTCGTGCTCCATGGTGTCCGAGCAGGCGCCCTCGTGGAAGACCGCGCGCACCTTGCCGAACTCGCCACGGGCGAAGCGCGCGAGGAATTCGGTCTTGTCCACGTAGTCGAGGATCTCGCAGTCGACGAGGTTGTGGAATTTCTCTGCGCGCGTCAGGTTGTCGACGGCGACGATATTGTCCTCGCCGCGTTCGTTGAGGCCCTTGACGAGGTTGCTGCCGATGAATCCGGCCGCGCCGGTAACGATGATGGTCATGTGCGTGAAGGCTCGTTCGAGCCGGAAGGCAGCGCCGCGCCCTGCGCCTGCGAGCCGAACAATTCAGAATAGGTGACAACGGCCGTGCCGAGCTTGCCCACCACGATGGCGCCGGCGCGGTTGGCGTGCTGCACGGCTTCCTTGAGCGGCACGCCGGCCCCGAGCATGGTCGCCAGCGTGGCGATCACGGTGTCGCCGGCGCCCGATACGTCGTAGACCTCGCGCGCCTGGGCCGAAACATGCAGCACTTCCGCTTCGGTGTAGAGCGTCATGCCCTCTTCCGAACGCGTCAGCAGCAGCGCATCGAGATGCAATTCGCGGCGCAGGTTCTGGGCCCGGATGGTGAGGTCCGATTCGGTCTTCCAGGCACCCACCACATGACGCATCTCGGCGCGGTTGGGCGTGATCAGCGTGGCGCCGCGATAGCGCGAGTAGTCGTCGCCCTTGGGATCGACCAGCACCAGGCAACCGGCCGCCCGGCCGGCTTCCACCATGCGGCCCACGTGCGCCAGCCCGCCCTTGCCGTAGTCGGACAGCACCAGCACCTTGTATTCCTTCACAAGGGCCAGGAAGCGGTCCTGCACGGAGAGCAGGACTTCGTGCGCCGGCGGGTTCTCGAAATCCACGCGCAGCAGTTGCTGCTGGTGCGCCATCACGCGCAGCTTGATGGTGGTGTTGACKCTCCGGTCGCGGTGCAGGTAGGGCTGCACATGGCTGGCCTCCAGCAGCGTCTCCAGCGTGCGGCCGGGCTCGTCGTCGCCCACCACGCCGAGCATGCCGACCGTGGCGCCCAGCGCGGCCGCGTTGCGCGCCACGTTGGCGGCGCCGCCGAGCCGTTCGTCGCTGCGCTTGATCTGCACGACCGGCACCGGCGCTTCCGGCGAGATGCGTTCCACGTCGCCGAACCAGTAGCGGTCCAGCATCATGTCGCCCGTCACCAGGATGCGGGATTGATTGATCTGTTGCAGCGGAATGTGGTTCTTGCTCATGGAATCCTTGGCAACGCGGCCCGGTCCGTCAGCCAGGGCGTCGGCTTGTCGTTCCCGTTGGTTTTCTCGGTTCAGCGCGTCGTGGTCGGCCGCCCGATCGCATGGTATTCGAT
>NZ_JBFTND010000046.1:0-36960 GCF_056397305.1 Cupriavidus sp. 05N40 | reverse complement strand
GGTATGAGAAGAAAATCAGCGGCAGGATCCGCAGCGTGATTTTTCGATAGACCTGGTCCTCGGACAGCGCGTGCCCGTTGGCATCGGCAGTCAGCCCTACGCTGACATTTGTGGTGGCAGGCATGTTGTCTCCATGTTTTCTAAGAGTAGATGGCGCATTCTTGGCGCGCATGGCAGCGCCCCCCCCCGCCTCGTGGCGGGGCGCGGTGATGCTTGAAATGGGAATTGGATAATCCGAAGCCGCTCAGAATCGGGTCTTGTCCCGACCCTTGAGTTGCAGGAACTCTCGCGCTTCTGCGGGAGTCGCGATCTCAAGGGAGAGTTCCTCGAGGATGCGACGGATCTTTCGGACCTGTTCAGCGTTGGTTTTCGCCATGACACCCTTGCCGAGATAGATGCTGTCCTCCAGTCCCACCCGGACATTGCCGCCCATGATCGCTCCCATCGTGAGCAGCGACATCTGGTGACGGCCCGCGCCGAGGATGGAGAACGCATAGTTCTGCCGGCCAAACAGTCGATCCGCTACCGTGCGCATCGTCGTCAGGTTCTCAGGGTCAGGTCCAATCCCGCCCAAGATCCCGAAGATGGATTGAATGAAGAACGGTGGCTTGATCAGTCCTTCATCGACAAAATAGGCCAGGTTATAAAGATGGCTGACGTCGTAGCACTCCAGTTTGAACCGGGTTCCATGCTCGCCCAGCTCGCGCAGCACGTGGGTGATGTCCTTGAAGGTGTTCCGGAAGATCAGGTCGTCCATCCCCTCAACGTATGGGCGTTCCCACTCATGCTTCCAGTTCGTGATCTTTCTTGCGATCGGATGGATCGAGAAGTTCATCGAACCCATGTTGAGAGAACACATTTCCGGCTTTGCGCGCAGCGGGTAAGCGAGGCGCTCTTCCAGCGTCATCCGCGTACTCCCACCCGTCGTGATATTGATCACGGCATCCGTGGCCTCGGCAATTCGGGGAACGAACTGCTGAAACAGCTCCGGATCTGGCGAAGGCCTTCCGTCGACGGGATCGCGGGCATGAAGGTGCAGAATGGAGGCACCCGCTGCGGCTGCGTCGATCGCCTGCTCCGCGATCTGGTCAGGCGTAATCGGAAGGTACTCCGACATCGTCGGCGTATGCATGGCGCCGGTAACCGCGCAGGTGATGATTACCTTGTTGTTGGCTTTGCTCATAGTGACACCCAAAGTCTCTGGTGGATGGTTAGCGCCCAAGGGCGGTAATCAGATGCATGGCAAGGGCGTTGCGCACTTCATCGGCGGACTCTTGTGTCCAGTCACGCAGACCCTTCCCGGTCCGCATGCCTGAATTTCCCTGCCCGAGCAGATCATCGAGAAGCGGAGAAGGCTCTCGCGAGTTATCGAGGTCGGGAAAGATGAGCTGATGGACGTTTCGGGTGAGTTCCAGGCCTACCAGATCGGCATTCTCCATGGGGCCCAGAACCGGTAGCCGCATGCCGAAACTCTGCTTCACGACGATGTCGATCGTCTTCGCATCACAGACACCCCGGTAGACGAGCGAAATGGCTTCCCTCCACAGCGCATGCTGAAGTCGGTTGCCAATAAATCCTGGTACGTCTTTATGAACTTTTACGGGGCATTTGCCGACTTGTTCCAGGAGGGCGAACGTTTCATTGAAGACATCGTCGGACGTTTCTTCGATCCGGATCACCTCGACCAGCGGCACCAGATGCGGCGGATTCCACCAATGGGTACCTAGCAGTCTTGCCTTGGCCGCATCGCTCAACTCGCGGCCGATCTCGCTAATTGGAATGACGGAGGTATTGCTGGCCAAGATGGCATGGCCGGGCGCTGACGCGGCGATTTCCCGGAACAGGTGCTGCTTCAATTCGATTCGCTCGGGTGCCGCCTCAATCACCAGGTCTGCCTCGGCAACCGCTGCTTTCAGGTCGCGTTCGAGCCGTAGATTGCGAAGAACCGAGAGCGCCTTGCCGCCCATCTGGACCAGATTGTGAGAGATGTGAGCCGGCGCCTTATGGAGCACTTCTTCGTTGGAGTCGGTCAATGTCACGAGGTGATTTGCGGCGGCAAAGACTTGCGCGATGCCATGACCCATCAGGCCGGCACCCACGACGGTCACGTTGAGGCGTTTCTGCACTTACTGTCTCCTAGCTGTTCTCATGTCCTGCGGCAGGTGCCGGGGATCAGGCTGTGCGGTAATACTAGAAAGCAAAGACTTGCCTGGTAAGGTCCCTTTCGGACATATTGATGTCCGAAAGAGACACAGGAGAGATCATGGCGGCTCGCCCCCCACTACTGAACGACCGGATCTACGCGCCGTACAAAATCGAAATGCTGGTAGAGGTGCTGGAACGCCAGGGCCTCTCGGCAGAGGCCTGCCTGCAAGGCAGCGGATTGGCAGTGGCGGACATTCATAGCCCCGAAACGCAAACCTCTGTCCGTCAGTACCTGCAGGTGTGCCAGAACGCCGTGCGTTTGTCGTCAGACCCGGCAACTCCCTTCGAAGTCGGTCTTGCCATGCACCTGTCCGCATATGGGATGTACGGATATGCACTGATGTGCAGCGAAACCGTAAAGGACTTCTTCAACCTGGGCGTGAAGTATCACAAACTCGCCACGCCAACCTTAACCATTCAGTGGCGGGAAGATCCAGACACGGCGGTGTGGGTATTTCCGGATGCCTTCATCACTAGCCCCTCGCCGGAACTGCGGCGGTTCCTGATCGAGCAGCAGTTCGCCCAGCATGTCACCCATCTGAAGGACATTGCCGGCGCCGGATGCCTTCCGGTCGAGGCCCGATTTTCCTATCCCGCACCGGCTCATGCGGGCCTCTATGCGACCTATTTCAAATGCACTTGCTTGTTCAACCAGGAGCAATGCGAACTCGACTATCCCCGCGCAATCCTTGACGGAAGGCCGCAGCTTGCGCACAGGCTGACCTCGACGCTGCTCCAGGATACATGCGACCGCCTGATAGGCCAGGCGAAGACTTCCACGGGAACCGCCGGCGAGATCTATCAGTTGATGATGCGCACACCCGGCCAGTTTCCATCAATGGATGAAGCCGCTGCCGCGCTACACATGACCACGCGGACATTGAGGCGCCATCTCCTTGCCGAGGGGGTATCGTTCGTTGAAATAGCCGACGACGTAAAGTGCTCATTGGCCACGGAGTATTTGCGAACAACCGAATTAAGCATCGACGACATCGCGGTACTCACTGGCTTTACCGATCCCGCGAATTTTCGAAGAGCTTTCAAGCGATGGACGGGAAAGAACCCCGGGGAATTCCGTGCGTAGTACGGAAGCTGACAACGCCGCGACTAGCGAGTGGAAGCGTCATCAAGTTCCTGGTAACTCAGTTTGACCCGACAGCGGTGTGCGTCCGTTGGGTCGCCGCAACATACCCCACTTCAGAAGCAACATCCCCCCGTTCTGGTGATGGTAGCTTGCAGTCCGCAGAAGGATTGCAATGCGCAACCATGAGCCTGGAGCGCAATCCGTGCGAAACGAGATTCCAGCCGTCCCGATCTGGCGGTATGGTCATTGCAGGCAACGAGGCGATCGAGAAGCACTTTTTGCACCCGCCATCTGCCCTGACCCAGCGACTCTCTCATTCCGCATGCGATCCAAATGGATAAATAACGGTAATAAGGGGAGATACGCCATGAAGCTGGTACGGGTACTACTGACGACCGCAGCGCTGCTGCTCTCGGTCTCATGTCTGGCGCAGGAGGCAAGCACGCCTTCAGCGCTCGATACCGAAGCTGCACGACTGCTACAGGAGGGTTCGCGACTGGCCATCGCGGGCAAGCGAGCAGAAGCGATCGAGGACTTCGACAAGGTAAGCGCCATGTATGAGAGCGCGCTCCAAGGCAGCAAGGTTAAGCTGTTTAGTGCCAGATTCCAGCCCGAGGCATTGTTTTACCTCGTGGAAGCATCCAATGCCAAGACGCCGGCCAGGGTTGTCTCCGGCAATTGGGCCTACGCGTATTACATGAAAGGCTACGTGCTGGTCGAGCTTGGCCGGCTCGCGGATGCCAAGGTCTCGCTGCAACAGGCCATTGATCTGGCTCCGCACAATTCCCAATTTCTTGCGGAACTGGCGAGTGTGTATCAACGCGAAAAGGACTGGTCTCTGGCGATGAAGACCTTCCAGGCTGCCGAAACGCAAGCGCGTGAATTTTCTCCACCGGCGCTGAAAAACGCTGAGCTTTCGCGGGCATGGCGCGGCCAGGGATATGTCTACGTAGAACAGCACCAACTCGCTGAGGCCGAGGCCCTGTATCGCAAATGCCTCGAATTGGATGCTTCCGATACCAGGGCCGCAAACGAGCTCCGTTTCATTCAGGCCCAGCGGGCGAAACAGGACAACCGGGCTCAGTGAGTGCCGGTGCGGCGCGACGGCGACCACGTTCGGCTAGCGAATTCGATGTGGTGACCAGAATCTCGAGTGTCCGCATCGGCCGACGAACCGACTAGTGCCGTCGATGCGCGAATGTCCGTTGTTTAAGTTGAAACGACGCCCGGGCGTTCGAATGGACCGGCGGGCCGACGGCCGTAGCCAATCTCGGGCGGATGACCCGCCGAGGAACTGCGACTGTCCCTGCCTGCCCTGAGCGGCCTCTGAGCTTTCTCGAAAGCGGACACTGAAGGCGAGTGCTTCCCGATGGAGGCCTTCCCCGCCTTCTTGATCCTTAGCCTTAACTGGCTATAGCCGCCACATTTGCCCGCGCCGAGTGCAATTTCTTGTAGCTGTCGATCAAGCGGTGGTGCCTGTCGAGCCCCTCCAACTTCATGCTGGTTGGCGTCAAACCAAAGAAACGCACGCTGCCGTCCACTGAACCCAGCGCCGCGTCCATCCGCGCATTGCCATACATCCGGCGGAAGTTGACCGCGTAGTCGTCCAGGTTCAGATCGTCATCCAACTGCACTTCCAGCACCACATTCAAGGCCTGGTAAAACAGTCCGCGCTCGACCGTGTTGTCGTTGTACTGCAAGAAGGCGCCCACCAGCTCGTGCGCCGCCTCAAATTGCTGCAAGGCGAGATTGATGAGCAGCTTCAACTCCAACACTGTCAGCTGCCCCCAATCCGTATTCTCGTCAAACTCGATGCCGATCAGCGTGGCGATGTCGGCGTATTCATCGAGCTCACTGTTATCCAGACGCTCAAGCAGGGCCTCCAGGCTTGCGTCGTCCAGGCGATGCAAGTTCAAGATATCTGCGCGGAACGACAGTGCCTTGTTGGTGTTATCCCAGATCAGATCTTCTACAGGATAAACTTCCGAATAGCCCGGAACCAAAATCCGGCAAGCAATGGCGCCTAGCTGGTCATACACAGCCATGTACACCTCTTTACCCATGTCCTCAAGAATGCCGAGCAAGGTTGCTGCTTCCTCGACATTGGAGTTCTCGCCTTGGCCAGAAAAATCCCACTCGACAAAATCGAAATCCGCCTTGGCGCTGAAAAAGCGCCACGACACCACGCCGCTGGAATCAATGAAGTGTTCGACAAAATTGTTCGGCTCCGTCACGGCGTTACTGACAAAGGTGGGCTGCGGTAAATCGTTCAGGCCTTCAAAACTGCGACCCTGCAGCAACTCTGTCAGACTCCGTTCCAGCGCCACCTCGAAACTTGGGTGCGCGCCGAACGAAGCAAAGACACCGCCAGTTCGTGGGTTCATCAAGGTGACGCACATCACCGGATAAATTCCACCCAACGAAGCATCCTTCACCAATATCGGAAAACCTTGCTCTTCCAGCCCCTGAATGCCTGCCCGAATGCCAGGGTATTTCGCCAGCACTTCCTGGGGCACATCGGGCAGTGCCATTTCGCCCTCCAGAATTTCGCGCTTTACCGCCCGCTCGAAAATCTCGGACAAGCATTGCACTTGCGCTTCGGCCAGTGTATTACCGGCACTCATGCCATTGCTGGCGTAGAGGTTTTCGATCAGATTGGAGGGAAAATACACCACTTCGCCGTCCGACTGCCGTACAAACGGCAGCGAACAGATACCGCGCTGCACATTCCCCGAGTTGGTTTCGTACAGGTGCGAGCCACGTAATTCGCCATCCGGATTGTAAATGGGCAGGCAGTATTCATCGAGAATTCCAGCCGGTAGCGCATCTTTGCGTCCAGGCTTGAACCAGCGCTCGTTCGGGTAATGTAAAAACGCCGCATTGGCGAGGTCTTCGCCCCAAAACGTACCGACATAAAAATGGTTGCAATTCAGGCGCTCGATAAATTCCCCCAACGCCGACGCCAGCGCGCTTTCCTTGGTCGATCCCTTGCCATTTGTAAAACACATTGACGAGTGTGCGTCACGGATATGCAGCGACCAGACATTGGGAACGATATTGCGCCATGAAGCGACTTCAATCTTCATCCCCAAGTCCGCCAAAATGCCAGACATATTGGCGATGGTTTGCTCCAATGGCAGATCCTTGCCCGCAATATAGGTGCCGGCGTCAGACGCCGGCTTCAAGGTCAGCAACGACTGAGCATCGGCATCCAGGCTCTCTACCTCTTCGATCACAAACTCGGGTCCGGCTTGCACCACTTTTTTTACCGTACAGCGATCGATGGAGCGCAAAATACCCTGGCGGTCTTTGGCAGAAATATCCGCGGGCAACTCGACTTGAATCTTGAAAATCTGCTGATATCGATTTTCCGGATCGACGATATTATTCTGCGACAAGCGGATATTATCGGTCGGAATGTTGCGATTTGCGCAGTACAACTTGACAAAGTAAGCCGCACATAATGCCGACGAGGCCAGGAAATAATCGAACGGGCCAGGTGCAGAGCCATCGCCCTTATAGCGGATCGGCTGGTCGGCTACCACCGTGAAGTCATCGAACTTGGCTTCAAGACGTAGCTTATCGAGAAAGTTGACCTTAATTTCCATGGGGGAATTCCAAAAATCCTGCTCAAAATGATGCGACCGCTATTATCCGACGCCGCGCTGGCGCATTGTAATATATCGGTGCTTTCTACAGGCGCCGTCGCATACGGATAATTTGACAAGTGAGCGCCAATTGCGCAGGACGTGGCTGGAACTTCACGCCATGGCGATATCCAGGGCAGCGAGTTGTCAAAGACCTATCGCAGGCTGCGTAGCGTACTGACCACTTGGAGGTGCCTTATTAGTCGTCGGGACGGAATGTGATGATGAAGCGGTCCCGCACCCGAGCCGACCGCACTGTCCGCGCCGCCTGCCAGCGCCTCGTCGCGGTCATTCGAACATTCGTAGGACGGAACAGCTGACTAGCAATCGGGCTGTATTCCGTAGAAGGTATAAAACTCCGCGATCGGGGCTTCGACGGCGAGCGCCTGCAGTGGGAAGGTGAGTGCCAAGTCTCGAACATTCGTCAGATTCAAGAGCCGTCTCTTGAAATCCTGCACAACGCCGAGTCTGAGCGAGCCATCGCGGTGGAGAAATTGTCCCCATAGCGATACGTGGCGATACCGCGGTTCTGCAACCCTGGCGCTCGCGACGTACGCCGCGGGAAAGCACCGCTGGTATGCAGGGAGGTTATAGAGCCACGAGGTGCCCACGACTCGTGTCACTTGTTGCCTGTTGCGCTTGACGTCACCGAAGAGTGACCGGAGTTCAGCAAGCCGTGCAGGCATGCGCTCCATGCTCAAAGGAGATGCCGTGGTGGATTCCGCATTCTGGAAATGAATTCGCACACATTCCGCGTCCTGCATCGCGTATGAAAAACAGCCAGCGGCCGCTGCAGTTCGGGAATCCTCACCTTGCGTGAGATAGAAACGATACGTCCATTCGCCAATATCCGATGTCCGGGTCAGTCCATCGACGTACTGACGCCAAATGGGATGACGCTGGTCAAAATCCCTGCCTAGCCCAAACCGAATGTAGAAGTTCGTGTAGTCGAGCAATGCTCGTTCGACGGGCATGTCGACAAGACCCGCAACTGCCCGGGCAAAATCAAGCTGCAACTCGAAAAAATCCCTGCTGTAAGCCATTGGCGCCGCCTCCCTAGAGCGTGGCAAGAGCGATGGCGACGGCTCGCATGTTTTCCTTGAAGCTTCGTTTTTTTGGCGATTGGTTTCGCATTAGACCTACAGGGAAATACGGCATTAATTTCCGGAAATGGTTACCAAAAGACCTCGTAATGTCTCTTGTGAAAGACAGGCAAATGAGGCGTGAATGTTGTTGGATTTGTGGAAACTGGCAAATGTCGCTTTATGGCCGGACTGGGGCGTCGAATCATTGGCCTTCCCCGGAAATCGGCGATGAATCTCTATTTTTGCTTGCCTYGAGCGGGCAGCGTAAGCCAATATCTTGAGTTCCAAGTATCATGGGGATTTGTTCGGCGTAGCTCCTCAAGACCACCAAGAAGAACAAACACCTGATGGACAACGACGTTCCACTCGACCCGCCGCGTCTGAGCGCGCRCAGCGAGCCTTTGCCGACGAGGTTGCCGCGCACGCTAGCCTCCGCGACACTTCTTGCCGCGCTGGTCATGATGGCTGCACTGGCCGGCTCGGGGCAGTTCGGGCGCTTGTCCCCGGCCTTCCTTCTGCACGACGTGGATCATCTCTCATCCGCGCAGCAGCAAGCAAGACTCGAGGCCTTCAACGCCGTCACCGCCTTGCCGGTCGCTGCCGTCGAACCAAAGGATGAAGAGACTGCCCTTGCAGGAATGCGGCTCAGCGCGATCGCGCGCGAAGCACTGACAGCCGACCTGCATGAGCGCCCGATTGAAGCGGCTGCGGCTTCGCCGAAGCCCGCCACCGGCACAGGCTCGTCCGTCACGCCACAGGCGCAGGGGCCCGAGACCGTCCCTCACCCTGCTCCGGTCAGCACCGTGCGGCCAGTCGCTCCGGCCAGGCACCCAACCCGGCTGATCTGGCTGACGCTGTGGGACACCGACGATGAGGATGGCGACGTCGTACGCATCCAGAGCCAGGGATACTCCCGGGTGGTCACCCTGACGCGCCAGCCAATGACGTTCGCGGTTCCTGCTGCGTCGTCCGGGGTCGTCAATATCGCCGGAATGCGCGACGGGGAAGGCGGTGGCATCACGGTCGGCGTGGCTTCCGGCGCCTCGCGCGTGACATTACCAATCATGAGCGTTGGGCAGACTATCGGCCTGCGCACCCAGGCTCCGTAAGATGGTCCGACTGCTGAACGCCGCCAGCCGCGTGCTCCCCCTGGCTTTTGTCGCGATCGCGTTGATCGCCATCGCCCAATTCTGGATAGAACATGGGCCTTCGGGAGCGGTCATGCACGACGGCCTGCAGGATGCTTTGCACCGGCTGCGCGAAGTGGCCTGGTATCTTTTTGCTGTGGCCTTCGGGCTATGGTTCTTCGTCTTTGCCGGACTAATTCATGAGCGCACGCGGACCTTGTCCGCCAGTGGCAATCGGGGGGGATGGGTAATGGATGTTCTGGATCGCTTGACCAACAAGCGTGTGCTTGAGGAAAAACTCGCGGCCGATGCCGAATCGGTCTTTATCGATGCGAACCAGCTCGCCGAGGCACTGAAAGGCAAGGTCATCGGACAGGATGCCGTGTGCGACGACATGGCAATGCAGATACGCAGGCGCCTCGCGCTGAAGCAGCGCGGCAAGCCGGTGGGTGTTTTCTTGCTCGCCGGACCGCCCGGAACGGGTAAAACCTATCTGGCCAAGCGCCTGGCCAGCGAGTTGCAACGTGCCTTGATGCACCTGGACATGACGCAGTTCTCGAAGGGCGGCTTCGCTGCCACCTCGCTGTTCGGTTCATCCAAGGGGTACGCCGGTTCGGACACCTATGGCAAGCTCACAGCCGCCTTGCGTGATGTACCCAACTCGGTCGTGCTGCTCGATGAGTTCGAAAAAGCGCATGCGGAAGTCCACAAGAACTTCCTGACTGCCTGGAACGACGGCTTTGTAACGGAAGCGTCTGACGGCAAGCAGATCCCGACCACGCAAGCCATCTTCATCCTGACTACCAATGCGGCGACCGATGCGCTCCAGGAACTGAGCAAACGCTTCGAGAATGATGCCGATGGCATGCGCCAGGCTGCCACCAACGCATTGCGTGAGGCTGGCATTGCGCCCGAAGTGCTCAACCGCATCGACCGCATCTTCGTGTTCAAGCCGCTCTCCGGAATGGATGTGGCGCGGGTAACGGCACTCGAAATCGAGGCGATGATTCAGAGCTACGGCCTCGAGATCGTGGACGGCGGCATCGCCCCGGAAGTGCTGATCGCACTGATGCAACGGCAGGCGCGGCTTGGCGGTGGCGCGTCGTCGCGGGATCTGGTGCGGGCAGCCGAGGAATCCATTGCCGACACCCTGATCGAAGCGCGACAGAAGGGCCATAGCCGTATTGCGCTGATTGCCGAAGACAAGCGCATTGTTGCCAAGCCCGTCTCGTGATGACCGCAAACGTTTCCTGGTCCGGTGCCTGGCGCAGGCTGTGGGCACGCGCTCCAATATGGCGTAGCGCCGTGTTGCTGGCGACGGTCGCCACCGTGCTGTTCGTTTGCCTCGGGCGGAATCCACCGCACCTGCGCGGTTCCACTTCAGAGGACCTGCAGGCCACGGCCTCCTACACGGCTCAACCCCGACCGCAGACCGAGCCGGCCCCACCGCCCGCCATTCCTGCGGGAGATCTCCCCCGTGCAGCGATGCCAGCACCACCGGAGGTGCCAGTCGCACATCCCAGAAAGCAGGAGGCCGCGCGCATCCAGCAGCCCGCGCCTGCCGCGCCGCGCGAGGTACCACTTGCACTGTCACGCCCGGCCGGCTCGGCTTACTCCGATCCGGTGCAAGGCGCGTCCCCTGGTGCCAAGGCTCCAATGGGCAAGACTTTCCGCGATATGTTCGAAGTTGGCGGGCACCGACTACCGTTGCCTCCCGGTACGTGGACGGTGCTATCTGATATCCGCGGCAACCGTCCAGATCAGACGATCGCGACCTATTTCCTTGGTCGCATCGAACATCAGCGACTCGCCGGCGCGCTGATAGTCCAGTCAGTCGTGGCGAAGACCTCACCAGCGACGGGGTTCCCGGTGGCGCGCTCCTGCGATGACGGTAATGCGCTCTACGTGGTCAACGAATCGAACGAACCCAATGGCAGTCAGTCTTGCTGGCTGATGCACAACATCTTCACGCCGCCGTGGACCCATTGGGACGACCGAAGCGTGCGCATTGGCCAGGCTGAACGCGCCGCTGCAGGCGAGATGTCCGTGCGCGGGATCTCCTATCCGCAGGATTTCGTAGTGGTCGAGTTCCATCGCGCCGAGAAGGCAGACCTGCTGCATGTGGCGTACCTGTTTAGTCCGGAGCAGGAACACATCAACACATCGCCGGCGAGTACGTTCCGCGATTCTGACTGGTATGGCCCGAATGTCGCGCGTGACGCCGCCAGGGTTGCCTATGTCGGGCGCCTGCGGGACTGGGGAGCAAATTGGTGGAACAGATACAAGCAAGCCTTCGCGTCAGTCGGGTAGGCCTGATGCCATTCGCCCTTGACTGGAGATGGCCGACCGTCCCGGCGCTGATGGCGGGGCTGGCCGCCCTCACGATAACAACCGTCGTGCGAGCCGATCCGCCGTCTCTCCCGCCCGGCGAAAAATTGCTGTTCCAGCCGGGCTTGCCGGCAGGCTGGCGTGGAATCCCCTCGCCAGCCAGGATGGCCGCCGAGGCACCGTCACAGGTCACGACCGAGCGTTTCGTACCGGAGAACCCGTGGCAAGCCGACTGGGAAGAACTGCTCGCAGTGACCATCTTTCTTGGCCAACGGCTGGATCCGGCCAGTGCGCTCGAGCTGGAGCGCAAACCAAAGAGCCAGCACAAGACTAGCCGCTGCCAGGCGGTGCCGCAGATGATGTACAGCGATACCGAAGCGGCGAACGGTTACCCTGCCGCCACTGATGTCGTGTTCTGTCCCGATGATGGTAACGGGAAGGCGTATCTGTCGATTGGCAAGTTCATTGCCGGCACCGTCAACTATTACGCGCTACATCGTACCTGGACATTCCCCGCCACGAGCAGCATCCCGGTTCCGACGGACGAGCAGCGCCGCTGGGTCAACATCATGACGGGGGCCATTGTTTGCGACAACCAGGCAGCCTCGAGTCCCTGCAAGATTCGTCCCGGCATCAGCTACATGGCCATCACGCCGCGCCAGGTTGCAGCCACATCGCCGGCAACAGAGCACATCATGGCGGCGCTGGCCAAGAGCCATTCCGCAGCATCGGCACAACTGGGGGATCAATCGCCCACGTTGCCGCAGCCTGGTCCGGTGCAGGCAACCAGCCTGTATGGCGTCCCGCTCAGCCAGGCGACGCGTACATCGCTACGGCGAGCCATCCAGGGAAGTGGCCTGATGAAAGCCATCAAGCTGGATCTCATTGATAGCGTCGACAGCTACACCCCCATCCCGTCCACGGCCGATGCCAGGCAGCTCGATGTCCATTACGCACCGGATGGACGGTTTAGCCAGGCCGAGTACCTGTTCAAGCCCGACGTTGGAATCGACAAACTCGGCGAGAGGATGAAGTCCAGATTCGGGCCACCGGCTGCCACTGCGGGGGACACACTGCGCTGGATGCCAGCGCCGACACTGACAATCGAATTGCGGCAGGGGGCGGGCGGTGCGGTGTTGGCATACAAGCGCGACTAGAGCGTGTTATGCATTTTTCGTCACGGCTCATGTCATAGGGAGATGACGAAACGCAGACCCTACCCAACGGACGTGTCGGACGAGGAATGGAGCTTTGTAGGTTCTCCTTCGGTTCTTTGAACGTTGGCAGCGGGCGCGGGCATCCGCTCGCGCACCGCCAGCACGACATGTGACGCTGTTATGACCTGGCACTTCCAGCGCTAATGGCATCAACGGCGGCTTCCAGCGTGATGCGTGCTTTTTCGCGCCGTCTGCGCGCGAGTCGCTCCTCGCCGGCGCTGCGTTCGGACTCACCGGCCAGTAGCGCATGAATGGCGGGCAGCCTGAGGATGACGCCGCGACTGCCCCAGGTACCGTCCGGAATTTCTGTCGGAAAGACCCATACCCGCGATACGACCTCGTCGAACGGTCGGCCCTCGGCACGGGCGACCGCTTCCGTGATCGCTTTAACCAGTGCGCTACGCGACTCATCGGTGTACTGCCCCTCGGGCGCCGAAGGAATAATCCGGTAGCGCACTGCCTTCGAGCGCTCTCCTCCGACGAATACCGCGGCCGGTCGATGCAGATGGAATACCGATACGGCTTGCGCAACCGGATTGCCCGGGTCGTACCCTTCGGCTTTGATCAGGATGTCAGTCAGTTCTTTAACCAGGCGTGCTTCCGCTTCAGGCGTCAAGGCATCTTCCGGCCACAGTGCGTCGATCATTGGCATGGTGTCACTCCTTCTTCAGGTGTTTCGGTTCGCTGATCATCGGCCTTTACGGGCAGACCTGGAAGTGGCAGTATTGCCATCATCCGAGGAATATCAGACACATACGCAAATGATCACGATCCGGATCTGGGTCTAT
Source organism: Cupriavidus sp. 05N40 (assembly GCF_056397305.1). NCBI lineage: Bacteria > Pseudomonadati > Pseudomonadota > Betaproteobacteria > Burkholderiales > Burkholderiaceae > Cupriavidus > Cupriavidus sp. 05N40. The sequence continues at coordinate 23,479 of NZ_JBFTND010000046.1, read as the reverse complement.
GACGGCATCCTGGCATCGGGCGTTGCGGGACCCATCGACGTCCTCAATGCCGCCAACCACCTGAGTGCACGGGAAGCCGCACATAGTCGCCATCCTTCCCCCAAGTTCACCTGGCGCGTGGAGTCGCTGGACGGAGGACCGGTCAAGGCCGCATCGGGCCAGAGCATTGCCGTGGACGGGAAAATCGATCCCCGCAAGCGTTCGGACGCCATTCTGGTAACGGCCCCTTTCTTCTCCAACATGGAAGAATTCATCGGCCGCCACAAGCAGTTGAACGCGCTGACCTCCGCGCTACGGAGCCAAAGCGAGGCGGGCGCCGTGCTGGCCACATACTGCACCGGCAACTACCTGCTTGCCGAGGCGGGCTTGCTGGACGGCCGGGTCGCCACGACACACTGGGCCACTGCGGCGGACTTCGCCCGACGCTATCCGCGCGTCGAGCTTCGGGCCTCGGAGATCCTGATCGCGCAAGATCGCATCATCTCGGGCGGCTCCGTGACGTCGTATCTCAACCTCGCCGTGCGGCTGGTCGAAACGTTCGCGGGCGAGACGCTTGCCGCGAGGACCGCCAAGTCACTATTGATCGACATGAACCGGACTTCTCAAGCGTCTTATGCGAAGCTTCTCGACGACCACGGTCATGCCGATCCGCTCGTCGCACGAGCGCAACAGCGTATGGAGGCGACACTTCAGCAGGGGTTTCGGCTGAGCGAGCTCGCCGAGTGGCTCGCTGTCAGCGAACGGACGCTTAACCGGCGTTTCAAGCTGGCAGTAGGCCTGGCACCATTGGCGTATCTGCAGAACCTGCGCATCGAAGTAGCCAAACAGTTGCTGGAATCAAGGCCCATTGGCCTTGAGATGGTCAGTCAACGCGTCGGCTATGGAGACCTCAGCACGTTCCGGCAACTGTTCAAGCGCAAGACCGGCCTTTCGCCGAGCGAATATCAAATGCGATTCGCGCGCACTTCGATCACGGACGAGACAGAAAGCAAGTCGCACAGCCCTCCCGATTAGCAATCCGCAACGCCGCAAAGGCGGAATGCCGCGGAACCGATCCAACAAGCGGTTGATTGCGCAAATGGATGCACAGCTTTGTGTTGTTCGAGCGATGCGGTGAACTCCGCCGAAACAGGGGTGGCGCAATACACCGCGCCCGGTCAATGCCGACCGGCGACGGGCGACGTCGTGCTGGCTTCCTGGAAGAGAGTGGCGTAGCGTACGGAATGCGGGGAGATGCGGCGTAAGCTGGAAATATGAATGGACAGGGGCCGTTTGCGATGACTTCCGGCGCAAATGCCGATCCGGCGGCAGTGGGTGCGACTCGGTGTCCCCCCCGGTCTAGCTGAATCAAGCCCAAAGCGTCCTTTCAGGCGACGGCTCGCCACGATAATCAGCCCCCCATTTACACGAAGCAACATGTCCTTCACCCATCGGCTCGTCTTCTGGCTCGCGCTGCTGGGCATGGCGCTGCACGCGCCATTGCTGCCGATGACCCACGGGCAATCGGCCGAGGCAATGCTAGATCACTCGATCTGCAGCGCAAGCGGCATAAGCGTGGTCTCAGTGGCCGATCAAACGCCCCTCGGTCAGGGCGCCCCCGGCAACCACCAAAGCCTCGGCGATTCCCTCTGCTGCCTGGTCTGCGCGGATCTCGGCAACACTAATGCGATACCGCACGCGCCGTTTGTCTTTCAGCCTCGCCTCAGCCAGCCTGGCCTTGTGCGGCCGGTGTTACAGCGCAATGCCTATCGGCCTCCGAGCATTCTCCTCGCGACGGCCCGAGCGCCGCCTTTGGCATGATCGGCTTCGCCTGATCGCCCGCGCGCTGCACGGGCGCGCGCCCATGCCACGGGCGGACTACCGGTCCGCCCCCGTATTGCCCTGAACACCATGAATCCGATCCTTCGCGCCGGCACCGCAGGTGCCGCATTGCTGCTTCCCTCGTTTGCGTTCGGCTGCGCCACCTGCGGCTGCTCACTCAGCGCCGATGCCGCCATGGGCTACTCCACAATGCCAGGCTGGCGCATCAGCTTCGATTACAGCTTCATCAACCAGAACCAGCTGCGCCATGGGACAGGATCCGTCCCCGCCACGCAGGCTGCCGCAATCAACGACGCTGGCGGCAGCCAGGAGGTGGAGAAGCAGACAATCAACCGTTACTACAACCTGGGCCTGAGCTACAGCCCGAATAGCAGCTGGAGCTTTAGCACGATCGTCCCCATCATCGACCGCAGCCACACCACGTACGGCAACGCGACTTCCGACCAGCTCACGCCGGACAACGTGAGCGGTGTGACGGCCAGCGGCCTGGGCGATATCAAGCTCATCGGCACCTACCAGGGCTTCCTGCCCACCCGAAACCTTGGTGTGCAACTTGGCGTGAAGCTGCCCACGGGCGCCTACGGCAGCCAGAATGTCGTCACCGGCGCCACCGTGGGCCGCCCGGTGTTCTTCTCCTCAGGCCCGAATGCGGCTGCGGGCCAGGCGCTCGACGCCAGCCTGCAACCCGGTACCGGCAGCACCGACCTGATCCTTGGCGCGTACTATTACCAGCCGGTCAGCCAGAATTTCGACGCCTTCATCAATGGCCAATTCCAGGCGGCGGTGATGCAACGGCTGCACGACGTCAATGCGGACTATCGTCCCGGCAATCTCCTGACCGTGAGCACCGGCGTGCGCTACGTAGTCAAGCCAAAGGTGGTGCCCCAGCTACAGTTCAATTTCACGCACAAGAGCTCAGACCAGGGCGCACTTGGCGACACCATCAGTACAGGCGGTAGCGTGCTCTACCTGAGCCCCGGGGTCACCGTCGCCGTGAGCGAGCACGTGCACATGTACGCCTTTCTGCAGAAGGCAATCTATAGCAATCTTCAGGGGTACCAACTCTTTCCTCGCTGGACTGGCAACCTCGGGGTGTCCTATGCGTTCTGATCTCTCGTCTCGTCGCGACTGGATCCGCAAGGCCGCCGCGCTTGCCTGCGGACCTTCTCTTGCTGGCTGGCACACATCGGCGCGCGCGGAGAGCCTGGCGGTGGGGCGGCCGGCGCCACCGCTGGTGCTGCGCACGCTCGACGGGCGCAACATCGATACGCGGGACCTGCATGGCCAGGTAGTAGTACTCACGTTCTGGGCAACGTGGTGCGGCCCGTGCCACACAGAGCTTCCTGTCTTGTCGACCTATGCGACGGCTCACGCCCGGGAAGGACTCACCGTGCTCGGCTTCAGCCTGGACACGCCAGACTCGCTCGCCGACGTACGCAAGATGGCTGCCAGCCTCGCCTTTCCGGTAGGACTGCTGGGTAGTGCCTACGCGGGCGGCTACGGCCGGGTCTGGCGTCTTCCGGTGAACTTCACCATCGACCGCGCGGGGATCCTCGCCGATAACGGCTGGGATGATGCCAGCCCGGCCTGGACAGCCGAGCGGCTGGAGCAGGTCGTCACGCCTTTGCTGAAGCGGTAACTGGACAGCGCCTTGGGCGACATGCACTGCGGGCGGCGTTCCTGGTCATCCCGATGCGCGGCCGGTCAGACTTCCACAGGAGTGCCCCTCCAGAACGTGCTGGCGGGCGGGCGCCTTGGAGGCGCGCCAGGACCACGGCCGAGGGACCCGTCCAAATCCGACGACGTCGCGTCACTGGCCGACCTACAATATGACCAAGGTCAATGTGAGCAAGTGAGCGGGCGTTGCCAGCGTAGGGGTACATCGCCTGTTAGTGTTGTCGCTGGCGTCTGCCCAATGCCGAGGCAGGTCGTCGACGGTTATGTGCAGATGCCGGAGCCGGAGAGACTCGGCAACGGCGCCGGTGCCGAACACCGCTACGACGTTCTCCCTGCATCGGGACTGGATCTGCGCGATGCTTCGCGCCAGCTGATCCGGCCCGACAAACCACATCCCGTTCCCTTCGCCAGGTGTTGTTGTCGTCAATCTCAAAGGCCGCGTTGCGGCCCAAGCATGCGGAGGTTCACATGAGCAGCGCTGCAGTCGAGACCCCGAACGTGCGGGGCGTGGACATGAAGCTCGAGATCGTCGTCATCCCTGTTTCGGACGTCGATCGCGCCAAGCGTTTTTACGGCGGCTTGGGGTGGAGGCTTGACGCCGATTACGCCTCCGACGATGGCTACTTCCGCGTCATCCAGTTCACGCCGCCCGGTTCCGGGTGCTCGGTCATCTTCGGCAAGAACGTCACCGCGGCCACACCCGGCTCCGCCCAGGGACTGTACCTGATCGTCTCCGACATCGAGGCGGCTCGCAAGGAACTGCTGGGACGTGGGGTGGAGATCAGCGGAGTGTTCCACGACGCCGCCGGCGCGCACGCCGGCGCGGATGAGCCGTATCTGTTCGGGCGGATGCGGGTTAGCGGTCCGGACCCCGAGCATCGCAGCTACCGCTCGTTTGCCTCGTTCAGCGATCCGGACGGCAATGGCTGGCTGTTCCAGGAACTCACCCACCGAGCGCCCGGTCGCGTGGACACAGACGCCACGACCTTCGCCTCGTCAGCGGATCTCGCGGCGGCGTTCCGGCGGGCGGAGGCCGCGCACGGCGAGCACGAGAAGCGAACCGGCGGCCAACGCGATGAGAATTGGCCGGACTGGTATGCGGAGTACATGGCTTGCGAGCAGGCAGGCAAGGACCTGCCCTTGTGAGCTGGCGGCTCTGCCGATCGCTGTCGCCATCGCGGCGGTCGAACGCCCATGACTCGTGATTTCGACGCAGTCATCATCGGCGCCGGGCAGGCCGGTCCATCCCTCACGGGCCGGCTGACCGATCCCGGAATGGCCGTTGCGCTGGTCGAGCGCAAGCTCTTCGGGGGGGCGATGCCGGCGCTCGACCACGTGCCCGACGTGATGAGCGCCGGCATCCCGTATACGGCCCTCCAGCAGGCAGTCCCGATACACCCGACCGTATCTGAACTCATCCCGACCGTGCTCGGAGAGATAAGGGCTGTTTCTTAAGTCGACTTATCCGCGCAGTAGAGGTCCCCGATGTGCAAGCTGCCGGGACCCGAGGTCACCTTCAACGCCACGCTGGTMTACCAGTGCCTTTGGAGAAGCACCATGCCCGACTCTTCTCAGTTCGACATTGACCGCACCTATCCGGGCCGCTGGACGATTACCTTCAGCAACCCGCCGATCAATATGTTTGTTCCCACGACGATCGTCGAATTGGGAGCGCTCATGACCGACCTCGAGGCGGACCCGTCCGTGAAGGTCGTAGTGTTCCAGTCGGCGAATCCCGATTTTTTCGTCGCCCATCTCGACGTAGCCAAGGCAGTTGAACGACCTGAGGTGCTGGGCCTTTGGCGCGACTTCGTGCTGCGCGTCTCGTCCACGCCAGTCGTGAGCATTGCCAAGATTCGTGGCCGCACGCGCGGCATCGGTAACGAGTTCGTACTGGCCTGCGACATGCGCTTCGCCAGCCGGCAAAGCGCCCTGTTCGGCAATCCCGAGGTCGGCGTCGGCCTGATCCCGGGCGGCGGAGCGCTGGAATGGCTCCCGCGCGTGGTCGGCCGCTCGCGGGCACTTGAGATTGTCCTCAGCGCCGACGATTTCGATGCCGACGTCGCCGAACGCTATGGCTGGGTGAACCGCACGCTGGACGACGACGAACTCGACGCCTTTGTCGATACGCTTGCCAGACGCCTGGCCTCATTCGACCGTGAAACACTCGGCGCGGCGAAAGCCCAGGTGAATCGGTTCGGAACGCCRACGGGTGCCGAACTCCAGTCGAGCATCGACCTGTTCTTCCCGGCCCTAGCCTCGCCAAGTGGGCAGGCACGCCGCGCCAAGCTCCGTAGCCTGGCTTACGGCGTTCCGAGCGACTTCGAAATGAACTTCGGCAGGTACCTGCCTTCGCTCGGGCAGGCGGGCGACGATGACACAGACCCACCACCTGCCGGCGCGCCAAAGGGCTAAGCCTCGTCCCGCAATTCGTGCTGCGCCCGCAGAAGCGGCGCGGCGCTCCGCGCCCTATGCGCGCTCGCTCCCGCGTTCGGCAGTTCCGTCTGCCTCGTCGTCCGATAAATGCGAGGCACCGCCCTTAAGCGCGTGCTGCCGCCACTCGCCCGGCGTCATCCCCATCCGCTCAGCAAACACGCGCCGAAACGCAGACACCGACTGATACCCGACCAGATCGGCAACCGCCTCGGCGGATAGTGTGGATTTTCGTAGCGCGTTTGCGGCGGCGCTCATCCGGATGTCGGTCAGCAGATCCATCGCAGAGCGGCCGAGACTCGCCTGGAAATGCCGCATGAACGTGGCGCGCGACATGCTGCATAGTCCGGCCAGTTCCGGAAGCGTCCACGCACGAGCCGGGTCGTTGAGCATTGCAGCAGCGGCCGGCGCGAGCCTTGGGTGCGCGGCGAGCGCCAGTATCCCGGTACGTGCCTGACCGGCCTCACCGGCCGCCCGCAGCGTCAACGCAAACAACGCTGACGAAAGCGCGTTCAGGATCGCGCCGCTGCCCACTTCGTTGTCCATCGTTTCGGCTCGCATCAGCGCGACGAGCCGGCTCAGACGTTCGGCCTGCGGCAGGTTCTGTGCAGCGATGCCGATGTCTTCGGTGCGTACCACGAGTTCCGACGGAAGATAGCTCCGGATTAAACGGTCATGAGGCGGCGCGACGACAAATCGCCCGCACAACATGTCCAGCGCCTCGCCAGAGCCGCCATTTTCGCTAATCAGGAGACTGCCCGAAGCGCGTTCCCTGGCCGGAACCGGTACCGCACCGCTGCCGTCGTGCAACACGTGCGCAGAACCGTGCGGCAGTAACGCGATGTCGCCGGCCCGCAATTCATAGGTTGCCCCATCAACCGAATTCTCGAGTAGCGCCCTGCCGGTCAATATGATGTGGTACGGAATTTCTTGAGCTCCGGCCTGGGAGAAATTTTTTTCCCACGGCGCTCCCAGCGAGCACCGGGCATCCACTTTCCCGGTGACGGTCAYGAGATCCATGAAACGGGTGAGCCAGTCGGTCTCGTATTGCATATCGGACATCTCCATCGATAGCGGCAATACGACCGCTAAGCGCTCGTTCGCCGTTTTGGACTGACTTGATAAGATTGCTTCGCAGCGCCACGATCGCCTTCTCTACTTTGGCGAAAGTGTCTGGCGCGAGGCCAGTCGCCTCAGAGAGATCCATAGTCGAGAACTCTTCGCGCAGCCGTCGACCGCTTTGCCTAAGTCTGAACCGCACCTGACGCTCGTCTTCGAGATCGCGCGCGGATGACCTCAAAGCCGCTTTGGCCCCAGTGTTCGCGGATGATGATGTCGCCTTCCTGCGGCTTAAGGTCAGGATGCCATCCTCCGCCCCACGTCCCCTTTCCCAGTCGGAAGACAAGTGCGCACAGGTTCGCTTCGCGCAGTCGGCGGCGCCCTGCTCGCGTAGGACAATTTGTGACGCCTCGCACATCGCAGATGGTGAGCCAAGAGTATAACTATGATATTCATAGTGTCAAGCACTGCGCGGCCTTATCGACGATTTCCGGGAAGTTGACAGCTCACGACGCCGCCGCTCACCAGACTGTGGAGCGGTGTCGGGTAGGCGGGTCGACCGACCCCGGCAAGCACACAGCAGCGGTCGCCCCGTTGGTACAGCGTCACGAACAGACGCCACCTGTCACTGCTTGATCCTTTCGAGCACGCCTTTGACCCATTCAAGACTCGGCGAGCGTAACGCATCGACTTACAGTCTGGGCTCCTACTTACACATCGAAGGAATCTCAAATGAGCAAGATCGAACAAGTCCTCCACTCAGGCAACAGTCACGCCACGATCAATCTCGACCCCAACGTCCAGCGCGGTGAACTCGGCGTCCTCGACCTCAACCTGTCGGCACCCGGCGGTGACAGCCGCGAGTTCATCGCCACCGAACTGCATCCGAGAGCCGAGCAGTTGTTTTCGGGCGCGTGGTCGGCCTGTTACATCAGCGCGTTCGAGATTGCGGCCTCGATGAAGAAGGTCACGCTGCCGTCCGACTATTCCGTGGACATCCAGGTCAGCATTGGATCGGTCGGAGCCGGGCATTGCCTTGGCGCCAAGTTCACCATCCGCGCGCCGGGTCTGGCAAAGGAAGTCGTCGAGGCAGTCGCGCACCTGGCTCATCAGCTCTGCCCGTACTCGAAGGCTGTGCACGGCAACATCGAGGTCGGCCTGGACATCGTCACGGCGTGATCGGATAAGGCATACGGGTCTCACCAAAATATGGTTGAGGAATCTGGTCAAAGCAAGATACTCATTCATGCTGAAACTCGCGTGCGATTAAATCTTATCCGCTTAATGCCAAAGACATCTTCGCCATTCATGCAACGCATGCGATCACATCGCACGAGCTTTAAATCCACTTAATTCAAGGAATCCATCATGGAAAAGATCGAAAAAGTCCTCGCCTCAGGCAACACCCACGCCACGGCCAATCGCGACCCCAATGCCCAGCGCGGCGAGTTTGGCGTCTTCGACCTCAAGCTGACAGCACCCGGCGTTGAAAACATCGAGTTCATCGCCACCGAGCCGCACCCGACAGCCGAGAAGTTGTTTGCGGGCGCGTGGTCAGCCTGTTACACCACCGTGTTCGGGATTGCGGCCTCGATGAAGAAGGTCACGCTGCCGCCCGACTATTCCGTGGACATCAAGGTCAACGTTGGGCAGACCGGTGCCGCGTGGTTCCTCGGCGCCGAGTTCACCGTTCGCGTGCCGGGTCTGGCCAAGGACGTCGTCGAGAAAATCGCGCACCTGGCCCATCAGATCTGCCCGTACTCGAAGTCTGTGCGCGGCAACATCGAGGTCAGCACCAACATCGTCACGGTGTGATAAGGCGAGCCATGTCGCCGTGACGCGGGCGCGGTAGTCTTTTCGCACACCGCTAGACCGCGCATTCCTCCGTCGCCGGGCCGTCGCGCATCTTCGTTCCTGATGCGCGACGGTCACGAAAGCACGGTTGGCCGCGGCGCAGCAGGGCCGGGCCGCATGTGAATGGCGGTTTGTGGGTCGTCAGCCGTCACTGACGATGGAACTTGGCCCCGACTACAACAGCAGCAGTCTCCGTGCGATGGGAGGCAATATCGATAGCACTTCATCGTGCTCATCGAATGCCAACCACGCGCTCCAGGCTCACTGGCAATATGTTCTCCATGTTGGGGGCCGATAGCCTGGAGCCTCTCATGGGGCCTGTAATCTCAGGGGCATACGCGATCTGTTTGAGCGACGGGTAGGAGATTGAGTGTGGCGCGATCGGTCAACGCTCCAAATTGACGCGCCGAAAAATCAGGTGCAACCTTTCATCATCTTCCCTCCGCATCGGAGCCCGCCATGACCTCCCAAGAATTCCGAGCATTCAAGGCAAACCTGGCGATGTTGCTACGCGACATGCCGATCGGAACCACTGCCGATTTCTCCGACGTGGCCATTGCCTACTGGGATGGCACGCAGGTGATCGGTGCTTATTTGCGCGACGGCGGGCGGCTGGATGAGGACTTCGACCGGAACGCGTGGGAGAGTTGGCACGACGAACTAGTCGGCTGGCAGGCCAATCCGACCTCCACCGACCGCGAGGAACTGAAGGCCACCCTGCAGCACCCCGCGCAACGCGCCGCCTGACCGCAGCACCTCGCCAGCATGTCTGCCGACCAGAGCGGGCRCACGCAAAGGCCAGCCACCGCGCACAGCAACGCGCACCCAAATCGCAGAGGAGCCCCAAATGCGGTTTGAATCATTCTCCTTCGGCACCATCAGTATCGACGGCGTCACATACGACCACGACGTAGTCATCGACCACGGCAAGGTCCGCAATCGCAGGAAAGGTCCCTCCAAGCCATTTCGCGAAGCGTTCGGCCACACGCCGCTGTCGATCCAGGAAGACATCCCCTGGAACTGCAGCAAACTCGTGGTCGGCACCGGAACTGGCGCGTTGCCGGTGATGGACGAGGTGAAGCGCGAGGCGAAACGACGCCATGTCGAGCTGGTCATCCAGCCGACAGCCGACGCCATCGAGACGCTCGAGGCGAATCCCAAAGGCGCCAACGCGATCCTGCACCTCACCTGCTAGCGCCGCCAGCCGTCCGCGTCGGATGACAGGCGTCGGGCGGCGTCCGTTCCGGGCATCCCGACAGGTCATATACGCCCCCATTTCGCCACGCGCGCAGACGCGCGCGATGTGCCAGGTAGGCTACTGCGGCTTGAAGAAATGTGCGAGGATCCGCTCGTCAGTACGGGGTATATAGACAATGCCCTTCAATCCGTTGCGTTGACCGGTTGAATCCTCACGGCAAAGCGGACCTTCAAATGCCCAACCCACCGAGAAACCTCGCCACTCGGCTCCGTGCAATAATCTGCATTTTTCGAGTGACGATCGACTTGAGCCATGACTGAACATCGCTGCAGCAGGTTGGAAATCAGAAGGCTGTCGCCGCCGGAATGGATGCAGGCATACCCTGTCATCGCTCAGCTTCGGTCCCTTGACGAACCCGAATTCCTGGAGCGGGCCCGCCGGCAATCGCATTCGGGCTACGAGCTTGTGGCGGCATTCCAAGATGGGAAGATTATCGGCGTGATGGGCATGAGACCCGTCCACACCTTGGCGCGCGGGGCGCACCTTCATGTTGATGACCTGGTGGTCGATGCGGCGGGCCGAGGGAGCGGTGTTGGCCGATCCTTGATGGACTATGCCGAAGCCGACGCCCGTGCCCGCGGCATGACCGCGATATTTCTTGATGCGCGGCCGGACGCCGTTCCGTTCTATGAGCGCGAGAACTATGTGCTACACCCCGCCCCATCAATGAAGAAGGCTCTGTTGCCTTAAGGCAGGCCGGCCACGGTCAACGCGATTCGTTCACGTCTTCAGCCTGCAGATTGGCAAAGATTTGCAGCCGCCGCGGAAGGTCCGCCTCGGCTGCGGATTCAACCGGTCGGATGCCCCGCCGCGAAACTGCGATCCGTCTCGGTCATTCGAGGGCTGACGCGGAACGGCCGGTTCGGCCCGAGAGGCGGCCGATTACCAAGATGGCAAGTGCCGCGCCCGAAAGCGCCACCCGTTGATCGCCTTATTGATTGTGCATGTCGGTTGCATGGGTGAGTTAATCTCTGCGCTCGACGCCTGGCGCCGTCCACTGGTGATTCAAGGGTTCCGGCTTTGGCCAGTAATAGCGCATGGCGACCATGAAGGGGCCGTTCGGGGCAGGCAGCCAGTTGGATTCCTTGTTCTTGCCTGGCGAATCCTTCTGCACGTAGATGGTCTGCCCCCCATCCTTGTCTCGCCTGAGGCGACGCCAGGAACTATTCGTTCGAAAAGCTCGCCCCACCCTTCGGGCGAATGTACTTCGGCACCGGCTTCCCTGCACGCTTCGCTGCACTCAGAATGCCGGCTTCGATAGCGCCGGCATCCCGTACGCTTTCGTACTCTCCGCCCGAGAAAATGACGTTGGCCCCGTACACTACCATGAAGCCTTCGGCCGCTTCCTTGGCGTCCGGCGGCACCATGAACGTATGCACTGAGCCACCAGGCTCGTAGAGGTAGCTCCCCGCTGTTTGGGGATCCTGAGGGTACTCTTCGTAGTTCCACTGCCCCTTCGTTGTGAAGAAATGCACCGTGCCCGTGTGAAAGTGGGGTGGAAGTTTAGTACCGGGCTCGAACTTCCCATAGAGAACCCAAACTCCGTTCTCCTTGTCGAGGAACAGTGGAATGATGGTCGAGCCAGGCTCGGAGCCAGGGAACTCTTCTACGTCGTGAATATTCAGCGTCAGCAGACGGTCCTGATGCGTGATGGTCTTGGGCAGCGGCATGCGAAGTACTCCTTTGGCGTCGCTTGGTTAATGTGGGCAGGCATTTGCTCAAACGCGGATGATGGCCTCTTTGCCACTCCACTCTTGCGCGGCTGCCGCCACCCTTTTGAAGTACTCCCCCTTGCCACCGCGTAACTCGGAGATCTCGATTACGCAGCTCGGAAGATCCTTGTGGACAAGGTAGGTGAACCGGCCACGCTCTCCCATTTGACCGGCGTGACCCTCAACGTAGCCGGACTCAATCAACTGAGCGCGAAGCGCGTCGAACTGGTCTTCCGTCCAGAAGGCGACATGCTGCGTGCAGTCGCCGCCGGCGGCTTTGAGAGAATCCAGATAAAGCGATGGCGCATCATCGTGCTGTTGAATCAGCTCGAGCTGGATGTAGCCAGAGTTGGCCACCGCAATCGAGACCTTCGGCGGTGTGGATTTTTCGCCGTAGTACGTGAAGGTCGAGGGTGTCGCGTCTTCACGATAGAACCACGGGCCAACGCCGAGCRCGCGCGACCAGTGTTCCATTGCCTTCTCGATATCCTTGACGACGTAGCCGATTTGACGAATGCCGGCGTAAATTTGACTCATGAGTGTGCACTCCGAACGGATGATTGATTTGGTGGACGTGGCCACCATGGATGTGCAAAGCGACGCTGTGCCCGCGATAGCGTGAGCGGGCAAGGGCTATCGGTTGCGACTTAGAGGGAAAGTGCGCCGTCGACTCGCAGCTCGATACCCGTGATGTATTTGGCGTCGTCGCTGGCGAGGAATGCTGCTGCGTTCCCGATGTCTTCTGGCGTACCTTGTCTTCCCATGGGGCAACGCGCATCGCGGTCGATATTCGCCTGGATCGGATCGGCATAGAGCCTTGTCGCGTGCTCGGTGCGGATCATCCCTGGGAGAATGACGTTGACGCGAACCTGATCGCGGGCATACCGGCGCGCGAGCACTCTGGTCAGATGGTTCACCGCCGCCTTCGACGTGTTGTACGACAGGTAGAACGTAGTCGGGCTTGGCCGAATGCTGGCTGTCGACGAAATATTCATCACCGAGCCTCCGCCCTGCCTGACCATCAACGGAATGAACTGCTGACACGCGAACATGACGCTTTTCAGGTTGATGTCATGAATGCGATCCCATTGCTCTTCGGTGATCTCCTCCAGTTCGCAAACATGTTCGGCGCCCACGTTGTTATGGAGGATGTCGACCCGGCCGTAGCGATCGATCGTCAGATCTTTGATGGCGACAATGTCCGCCAGCTTTGCTGCGTCTGCTTGTGCGGCAACGGCCTTCCCGCCGGCTTCAACGATTTTGTCTACCGTTCGCTGAGCCGCGGCGAGATCAATGTCGACGCATACAACCGTAGCGCCATCCCTTGCGTAGCATTGCGCTGCCGCCCCGCCGTTGCTTTGACCCTGCGGCGGATTGCCACCGCCGATCACCACTGCAATGCGTCCTTCCAGTTTTCGATGCATGGTTTTACCCGATGTGAAGGTTTGCCTTCTGGGACAGCGATCGGTATTTGCTGACCTCGCTGGCCAGGAAGGAGGAGAATTCAGCCGGTGTGCTGGGTGTCGCGGTTACCCCGAGCGTGAGCAGCTTCTCGGCGACCGCGGGCTTGCGCAGAATGGAACCGACGTCACTGCTGATTTTCTGTGCGATGGCGCTTGGCAGGCGGGCGGGTGCAAACAGGGCTGCCCAGGAGGTAAGGTCGTACTCCGGCACACCGGACTCTGCAACAGTTGGCACACTCGGGAGCAAGGGCGACCGCGTCTTTGTCGTGACGGCGAGGGCCTTGAGCTTCTTTTCCCTGATGAACGGCAGCCCTGCAGACAGATTGTCGAACCCCAGCTGGATCTGACCAGCGAGAAGGTCATTCAACGCGGCGGCGCTCCCCTTGTACGGGACGTGGACCATCTTCAGCCCTGTCATCTCACAGAAGAGCTCACCCGACAGATGCGGAGACGTTCCGTTGCCGACCGACGCGTATGAATACTTGTTCGGGTTCGCGCGCACCAGGTCGATCATCTGCTTCAGATTCTCGGCCGGGAAGGATGGGTGCGCGAGCAGGACGTTTGCCAGTGTTCCAACCAGCGTCAGTGCTGTGAAATCTCGAATCGGGTCGTAGTTGATGTTTTTGTAGAGAGCGGGGTTGATCGCATGAGACGCGATACCGCCCATCAGCAGCGTGTATCCGTCTCCGGGCGAGCGGGCGACATACTCGGCGCCAATGCTGCCGCCTGCCCCTGCCCGATTCTCAACGATGACGGGCTGTCGCCACATCTGGCCGAGGTCGGTTGCAATCAGGCGCGCCATGACGTCCGAAGCGCCACCCGGAGGATTCGGCACGACGATCTTGACTGGCTTGTTGGGGAAGGCACCATCGGCTGCCCGAGCCGATGTGCACCACGGAATGGTGCCAGCAACGGCAAGCGTTGCCAGGAACCTGCGGCGATCAATCATAAAGCTGTCTCCAGATGTTCTTGAGCTGCACGCCAGCAGCGAACCACGACTAGCCAGCGGCATGGCATCTATACTAATATCGTTATTAGTCGTTTTCAAGAGGGAGCTTGCATCTGCAGGCGCCGCGACTGGACGCCTGGCACCCCATCAACATCGATACCGAGGAGAAAAAATGACGATTCCGTACCCTAATATGGAAAATGTGGCCAGTGAGTGGCGCGAAGTGGTCGAAAAGAAACCACTGAACGTCTTCAAGATGCTCTTCCACTCGCCAAACATGGCGCCTGGCTACTTCTCACTGGCGGAAGGGATACTTCGTGGCAACACACTGTCCGGACCGTTGCGCGAACTGGTGATCTTGCGCGTCGGCAATCTGTATGACGCTCCGTACGAGCTGTACCACCATGAAAGGCTGGCGCGCGCCGCTGGCCTGTCGGAAGCCGGAATCGCAGGCGCCAGGCTGGGAGCCAGGGCTGAGGGACTTAGCGATGCTGAGCGCTCTGTGATCACCTGGACCGACAGCATCGTGAACAATCACGAGCTGGTCGGACAGGAGCGTCATGACGCCGTCGACATGTTCGGCTACAAGGGGCTCATGGACCTTGTCATGACTGTCGGCTTCTACCAGCTAGTGTGCAACTACCTGCGCACCTTCGAAATCGCRATCGAAAGCTAGTTGCGGGCGCGGGGCGGCGCACACGAGTGCCGGATAACAAGCTCCACCGGGACCCGCGCCGTCTCCGCCTTGACATCAGGAGGCGTTCCGCCCCGAAGCCGGGCGAGCAGCATGCGCGCGGCAATCCTTCCACATTCGCCGATGTCCCATTTGAGCGAAGTGATCGGGGGCGTATGCAGGCGGACCAGGTCGGTATCGCCTACCCCGATGAGCGAAATCTCCTCGGGGATTTTCAGCCCGGATGATGCGATCGCGGAGAGGACACCCGCGAGCATGCCGGTTCCCAGGCAGATCACGGCAGTAGGGCAAGTGCCCTGCTCCAGTAGTCCTCGAGTTTGACTGTAAGCTTCGTGACCGGAGGCGTCTAGTTCGCAGATCAGCGAGGGATCCAATGCAATCCCGGACTCCGCCAGCGCCATTTCGTATCCGCGCAAACGTTCACGTCCGGGACGAATTCTCGAGGCTGGCGTCAGTACCGCGATACGCTTGTGACCCAGTCCGAGCAGATACCGCGTGGCTTCCAGGGCGCCGCTCATGTGATCGGCGATGACAGCGTCGCCCATGCCATGGCTTTCCCGGTCATGAAAGACGATCGGCAGCTTGCTCGCCTCCAGTACCTGTGCGACTTTTTTGTCGGCTTCGTCGGCATGGGCGACGATGAGCCCATCAACGCGACCCGAGCCGTAGGCGTTGAGAAGCGCGACCTCGCGCTGCGGCTGACTATGCGTGCTGGAGACGAATAGCAGGTAACCAGCTTCGTCGAGAACTTCTTCCGCAGCGGCCAGGAATACGCCGTGCAACGGGTTGGATATGTCGGAAACCAGTGCAGCGACGGCTTTCGAGCGCTGACTCTTGAGTCCTTGTGCCATCGGATTGGGCACGTATCCGAGTTCGCGAACGGATGCTTCGACGAGTTGCCGCGCCTCCTCGGATACCCAGTTCTTGCCGGTGATTACCCTCGATACCGTGCCCTGTGAAACGCCCGCATGGCGGGCTACATCGAGCACTGTTATTCGCTTTTTCTCCGCGGGCATTTGGTTTGGCGTGGCCATGGCAAGGCGCTCATTGTAAGCCAGCGCGCGAGCGCTCCCATGCCACGCGAGACCAGGCGCCATTTCACATGTCTCATACGGCACGTGCAAATCGACCTTTTCGCCGCCATGCGTTGCGATGTACTAATAACGTTTTTAGACTCGTAAAGTATTTGGCCAGATCGCGATGGATGGCGAGGGTGCCAAACGCCGTGAAAAAACTCGCCGGGGATGAGATTGGGTAACTCGAG
The DNA here is from genome assembly GCF_056397305.1 of Cupriavidus sp. 05N40. Taxonomy (NCBI): domain Bacteria; kingdom Pseudomonadati; phylum Pseudomonadota; class Betaproteobacteria; order Burkholderiales; family Burkholderiaceae; genus Cupriavidus; species Cupriavidus sp. 05N40. The sequence goes on along the minus strand of NZ_JBFTND010000046.1, from coordinate 7,295 downwards.
ATCAAACCGATGGGGCGCTGCGTAGATGCCCATAGTGCGCCGATTCATACGTCCAGTTGAGCGTTGCAATATATGAGTTTGGTGCAGTCGTGAGGGCGGCATCACTTGTACAGTACACGCGCCTCCTTAATGGATGGTCTAGGATCACTTAGGACGACCGCACAAGGCCGGCAATATCGGGGGATGGAACGCCATCGGTCTCGGCCCAACGAGGAGCGTACTGATGGAACAATTGCTGGCTGACTCGGTGATATTTCTAGCGGCGGCATTGATCGCGGTGCCGCTGTCGGTTCGTTTGGGCTTCGGCTCGGTGCTTGGCTACTTGGTAGCTGGGGCCGTGATCGGGCCCTGGGGGCTGAGGCTCGTCACGGATGTCCACTCGATCCTGGACATATCCGAACTGGGCATTGTGCTGATGATGTTCATCATCGGCATCGAGATGGAAATCGACAAGCTGTGGGCGATGCGCCACTCCATCTTTGGCTATGGCGCGGCCCAAGTGGTTCTGTGTGCGGCGCTGCTGGCAGTGGCGTTCATCGCCTTCGGCCTCCCTTGGCGGGTGGGTGTGGCAGCCGGCTTTGCCTTGTCGCTGTCTTCCACTGCGATGGTGATCGCTATCCTCGAGCAGAATCACCTGATGGATACGCCGCTTGGGCAAGCGAGCTTTGGCATCCTCCTGTTCCAGGATATCGCCGCCATTCCGATGATTGCCTTGTTGCCGCTGCTGGCGCCGATCCCTGCGGAAGCCAGCGCGTCGGGCGGGTGGCTCGCCGCCGGGAAGGCACTGGCCATGATCGCCGTGGTGCTCGTCGGCGGGCGCTTCCTGCTGAAATACATCCTGCACGTGATCCAGTGGAGCAAGACGCGCGAGATCTTCACCATCTTTGCGCTGCTCTGGGTCATCGCCATCGCCTTGCTGATGCACGTCGTTCACCTGTCGATGTCCCTTGGCGCCTTCATGGCCGGACTGCTGCTGGCCGGATCCACATGCCGCGAGGAGATTGAATCTGATATGGCGCCCTTCAAAGGCAYCCTGCTCGGACTGTTTTTTATCGCTGTCGGCATGACGATTGATTTTGGTGTCCTGGCCGATAGGACATGGCTTGTGGCCCTGCTGGTGATTGCCCTGACTGGAGGCAAGTTTCTCGCACTCAAGTATCTGGCCAACCGGGTCAACCTGCCGCCTGAGCATCGGACTTACTTCGCGATCCTGCTTTCACAGGGCGGCGAATTTGCCTTTGTCGTGATGGGGGCAGCACAGTCGGCCAACCTGATCCATGCCGAGCAACTGTCTGTTGTCACCGTCGTCGTTGCACTATCGATGGCAACGACTCCGCTTCTCCTCCTTGCGCATCGCAAGCTGCTGGGCGCGAGGACCGCCGGGCATCAGATTGGTTCGTAGCGCAGGAGACGATGCGCTGGCATTGGCGTACCATTAAGCGACTGTGCTTATCTCGCCGCAATGCGTTGTCACGCGATCTGCTGAACCCATTGACTCCGCCAACCCGGCGCCTCAAAGGGATCCGAAAAATACTGGGTCTCGTGAACGACCTTGCCGTTGCAGAACTCCATGATGCTTACCGTGTAAGCCGGTCGCCCGTCATAGGTGATCGAGTATTCCGTGACCCACAGATTACCCTCTCCTTGAACTCGCCTGACATCGAAACCTGCTGGCTTGCCTGGATGATGACTCCGCAGTGCCTGCAAATTCATTCGCCCAAGGATTCGCTCACCTGACTGGGGATAGTCACAGATGGCATCGTCATCGTAAATATCGTGTTCTGCGTCGAGATCGCCGGCCGCCGACGCTTGCCAGTGCGCATTCAGGGTTTCACGTATTTTCTCTTCCTGCATGGAGTGCCTCCGGATACCGTTTAGCTTCATCTAATGCACGTGTCGAGGAATAAACCCCGGGCCGCCCGTCTTGCCGACTTCGAGACTCCACGAAGCATGTGCTCAATGAGTGCTCTTACCGCGGGCAGTGGAGGCCTCAACTTCATCGTGATGGGCAGTTGCTAGCAAGGGGGTGACTTTGCGAATTGTCTACGCTCTTCGAGGCGGTGTCTAACGACCCGTTCCTGGCCGGCAAGCGACGGCCGAGACCGACGGGCGGTCGACCGAGGCCGCCCCACTGCTGCCGATCGCGAAAGACCGGAGCGGACAGTCAACCCTGTGTTGATACCAGATCAACCGGGCGCTCAGTACGCGTTCGGTCTGAACTGTCTGGGGGTTGCACCGACAAGTTTGCGCATCATCCTTCTGAGAGCCGTTGCGTCTCTGTAGCCTACTTGCTCGGCGATCTGTTCCACGGTCATCCGGCTTGTGGCAAGCAGCATACGCGCCCTGCCAAGCCGGACGCTTTGCAACAAATCCTGCGTGCTACGCCCCGTGGCGGCCCGCACATGACGCGTTAGTGTGCGTTCCGACATGCAAAACTGCTCCGCCAGCTGGGCCAAACCGGGCAACTCAGGCAGCGAGGCCTCTGCATGCGCGACGATCTTGCCTATGAGCTCGCTTCCATTCGCGAGCAGCGACGGCGCGATGAACGGTGCCTGTGCCTGTCGCGCGTCGACAAGAAGCACACGGGATAAGGTATCCGCCAGCGCCGGCCCGGACTTGCTACGCAGCAAATACAACAGCAAATCGGTTTGCGCGAGTGCCGCGCCTGCGGTCACGACCCTGGAGTCCTCAATCACTATGCGGTCGGCATCGACTGTGCAGCGTTTCTCCAGCCGTTGAAGTAACGGCGCCAGCCACCACGACGTTGTCGCCCGGCGCTCGGCGAGCAGACCGGCCGCCTGAAGCAGGAAAACCGCGGAACAGGACGCCGCTACGGTGCCGCCACGCTGCGCATGATTGCGCAAGACCTTGATTGCCATGAGCGCGTCATCTTGTTCCATACGGCGCGATATATCGATTGCGCTTTCAAGTCCCAGTCCGGGCACGATCCAGATCGAACCATCGGCGCGCGGGGTCTTTGGCAACGGTTTCGCATCGATTGAGATACCGTGCCCGAGCTGCACCCTGTTGCCGGCAGTCGAGTAGATGCGCCATCGGGGCGCCGCGACGCCAACGCGCGCTGACACGGAAGCTGCGGCCGAAAGAATGTCGAGTGTTAGCGCGACGCTCGAGGAATAGGCGCCGTCAAGGACGAGGATCGTGAAATCATAGAATGGCTGGATACGCATGAAAGATGTCCAATCAGACACTCGGATTCTGCGCGTGCCGACGCTCTAATACAAGCTCCCGTACACAAACGAAGGAGCTGTCTTGCCAAACATTCTCGTCAAGCTTCCCAAGAATTCTTTTCCCACCCAGCATCGCGAGGCGCTGGTACGCCTGCTCAATCAGGCTGCTGCAAGTGCAGAACAGATTCCCGACGATGCAAAGAAGCGCTTCCTGTGCTGGGTTGTGATTGACGAAGTCGCGCCGGGATTCTGGACGTGCGGAGGAATTGATATGACAGCACAGATTCTGCCGTGCGTTGCAATGATTTACTTACCCGCCGGCGTGCTGGACGCGGCCACCCGCGCCCGATACGTCAGTCTTGTCCACGATGCCTTCAGGCAGGCGTTGCCCACTGCAGACCAACGCCGCCTCGCCACCTCGGTAATCGTTCACGATGTCACGGAGGGCTCATGGGGAGCAAACGGCGCGATCTGGCGTCTCCCGGACTTTGCGGAGGCGGCTGGCTTCGCTCACTTGAAATCACTTAACGCTGCGAACTGACAATGTGTGGGCGTTGCCCGGCAAGACGACCACCCCGCCATCTGCTGCATGGTGGTTCGGTCGCCGGTCAACGTCCGCWTGGCGGCTCACGCTCTGATCGGCCGCTCCTGGCCCGATCTCGGCCGGATGCCCCGCCGCGAAGCTGCGACCGTCCCTGACCGAACTTGCAGCTGTCATTGGTCTGAGCTTGAACAGGGCACAAATTTGCATGTCAAGCAGTTGGAGACTATAAATCCATCAATATCTATTGTTATGCGGACACCACTGTCCGTATAAATACGGCCAGGTCCCCCACAGCAGGTTGCGCACGCGGGACGAACGACGCTGTGGGGTAGCATCACAATGCGCTGAAGGGGCGGTGCGCGAATTCAAGGAGGCGCCCATGCTGAGTGTTTTTTTCCGGTTCCTCGTATCCTTGCTTGCGGCCGTTTCATTGTGCGCGGGCGCTCAGGACTCTGGTCCAAAACAGAAAGAGTTCCTACCGAAGTCAGGTAATGGACGCGTCGTCGTCCTTGTTTCTGGCCAAACGGGCATGCCTGGCTACGTGATGACCGCGCAGCAGATCGCCGACGCCGGCTTCGATGTCGTTCTGGTCGACGGCAATGAATTCTGGATCAAAGACACGAGCCGTGCCTGGAGCATGCTCAAAGAGGTGATTACGCGGGCTCAGGCGGGCGCGCGCGCGCTGCCAGGCAAGGTGGGCGTCGTTGGCTATTCGCTCGGCGGAGCGACCGCGCTGACCTACGCGGCGCGGATGCCAGAGCTCGTTGCAGCGGTCGTTGTAGGCTATCCGTACACCGCTTTCATCAAGGACCCGGCCGACTTTGTCGCCAAGATCAAGGTTCCAGTGCAAATGTTTGCCGGTACGGCAGACACCTACAAGGATTGCTGCCGAATCGAAACGGCGCGCCAACTCGCCGACGCTGCCAAGGCCTCCTCCCCACCCATGCTGACGCTGCATGAGTACGACGGCGTCGGTCACGGGTTCAACTTGGCCACGGCCGCACGTAAGGATCAAGCCGCAGGCCGGGACGCGATCGAACGGACGATCGCACAGCTGAAACAGGCATTGCCGGCGGAAGGAACGAAGTAGTAGCGGCGCGAGGCGTGTCAAGTGCGCCCTAACCACTCGTTCAACTGGACGCGCCAATTCTGCCATTAACCTGGCAAGCGTCGGTGGTGGCGCGCCGGTTAACTTGATCGTTAGCGGCAGCTTTCTAGCCGGCAAGCAGCCATTGTCAAGCTGGCCAAGCAATGGCACCTTGTCGGCTTCCCCTCCCTCGATCAGCTCCGCGCGCAGGTATTCGGTGCCAATCGCGTTGGCTTCCTACTCTTCGAGGTTCTTGCGCTGGTCCTATTCGGTCGAGCCGTCGGCGTTCCCGGCCGGCGCCTCGACGACGAGCGGGCCGTCTTTCCTGAGATCCATATAGCCCATCGCATAGACGACGTCGGAGTTTGGTGTCGTCACCTGCGTGGAAGCCTTGATCCGCTCTTTCCAGACCGGCAGGACGTTGTAGCCTGCGCCGAAGACCTTCTTCGATCCTTCCTTCATCGCCCAGATATTGAGGGCGGGCAACGCCCACAAGTAGGCTTGTGTCGCGCGCTGGAAGATCAGTTCGTCCTGCAGCACACGCGAGGTTTCCGGCGTGGGGTAGTCCTTCTCGAATGCGGCATTGGCGAGTGCGTCGTAGCGGGAACCCTGCCCCATTGCGGCGCCTGAGAGGCCCAGCGCCAGGGCAGCCAATGCCATCGAAGTCCAACGCAGTGCTTTCATCTCGGGCCGCAATTTGTGCGTGCTTGTGGTTGCAGCCGGCCGACGACTTCAAAGGGAATGTCAGGCCACCTTGCGGATGGCGGGCGGCTTCCACGAACCATCCAGGATCGGCTGCTTGCCCCAATAGGCACGGATGTAGAGTGAAAAGGCGCCGCCCGGCGCGGGCAGCCAGTTCGGTTCACGTTCGCCGCCAGGCGACTTTGCGCCGGCATGGAGTGTCAGAGAGCCATCGGGATTTCGCTTCAGCGAGGTGTTCTTGGTGCCGAGCGAGTAGCGCTTCAGGTTGTTCGCGTGGAAGAGGTGCTTGTCGTTGTAGAGCGTCAGCGACCAGAAGCCGTTGACGGGCGGCTCCTGCCCTGCGGGAAAGACGATCTCGTAGCTGTTTGCTCCATTGAGCGCGGCACCGGATGCGTCGTAGTCGGTGTAGAAGTACTGTGTCTCGGTGGGCCGGTTGTCGAACATGTTCGACTTGGCCGTACCGGTGCGGTCAAAGTAGTCGAAGCCCGTCTGGGCATTGTTGGTAGACCGGTTCCAGCCATTGCCCGCCGGCAGTCCGTTGCGACGCCATTCGAAGAACGGATCGATGGCATCCCGCTCGGTCTCGACCGCCGTGGAGACGAGCATCTTCTTGATTTCCGGGTCGCGGTTCGCCGCCTCCATCAGCGAGCGGAACTGCGCATACATCGCTTCCTCCCCCGGCAGCGGCGGCACGGTTTCCAGCACCTCGCCGAACTGGTCGAAGAACTTCTCAGGTATGACCCACTTGGTTTCGCCACCGCCGCCGCCATCGGACTTAGGGCCCGGGATCTCGGGCGCCCTGGCCCAGTCGATCGTCTTCATCTTCCCGTCGAACTGTTTGAGCGGATAGAAGACAACCTGGTTGAGCACGGGCTGGATTGCCTTTCGGTCATCCGCGGTGTCGTTCATGAACACGCGCGGGATGGCGTTGGCCAGCGCAGTCGGGCAACGGATGATCGCCGTGATGCCGGCCGGCTTGTTGCCCTTCCAGTTGGGCCCGGCCAGCAGGTAGAAGCCGGGCCGGGTCTTGTACGGCTTGCCCATCTGGCCGAACTGGTTGGTGCGGGCATCGTATAGCGCATAGACCCAGAACCGCTCGCCGAAGTCGGGAACCTGGGCGACAACCGGCTCCTGGTCGAGCGAAAAGAAGCCAAGCCCGTACACCACGTCCTGGTTGGGGCAGGTCACGAAGGTTTCGGACGGATCGATGTAGTCATGAAGCATGCCCACCTGGCCGCGCGGCGCGGCAGGCAGTACGCCGTTCAGCAAGCCGGGGTGTGGCGCCTGGGTGATGCGCGCATTGCGGTTGAGCATGTTCACCATCGGCCAACCCCACACATAGGCCATGCGGGCGATGACCTGTGCGTATCCCGCGTGCATGGGCAGCCCCGCAGGGGGTTGCACTTCCCGGGCTGGGGCGTGGCCTGTGGCGGCCGACGCCTTCGGCGCAGCATCCTTCGCGTCATTCTTTGCGGCGGCAGCGGCCGGCTGCGGCATGGCCGCCAGCGACGCATAGGCCAGGGGAAAGGCACCACCGAGTGCAGCAAGAAGCCTTCGGGTCGTATTGACATCGTCCTGGTCGCGCATGCCGGCCTCGCAGCTCTGGTCTTCGGAGATGGGTGGCGCAGGCGGAATATCAGCCACCCGTGCCTTGAACTCCCGATTTTGAACAGTCAGTGTGCAAACTGGAATTCAATTGTTCCGCCACTCGATTTAAGCGTTTTCAACATTGCGCTTGCGCGCCGGTTCCGGCCGGGCCCAGGCTGGGTCCAGC